>JAISAD010000033.1 GCA_031266895.1 Bacteroidales bacterium | reverse complement strand
TTATTTAAATAAACCAAATAACTCTGCATTTATTTTTTCGATAATCGTACCAAAATCTTCCGCTTTTTCTGCAAATTTAATCGTATTAATATCAATTGTGAGCAGCTTGCTTTGTCCGGCACGCACATACTGCTGTTCATAGAGTGTAATCCACTGTTCATAGAGTTTGTTTAGACCTTGCAGATAATCAATGCGGATAGAATTTTCGTAGTTGCGGCCTCGTTTTTGGATTTGTGCCACCAGCGTCGAAGTATCGGCTTGCAGGTAAATCAGCAAGTCTGGCGGTTGGATAAAGGAACTCATCAGCTCGAAAAGCGACTTGTAGTTTTCAAAGTCACGGGATGCCATTAATCCCATATTGTGCAGATTGGGAGCAAAAATGTGGGCATCTTCGTAAATGGTGCGGTCTTGAATGGTATGCTTTTTCTTTTTAGGAATATCCACAATTTGTCGAAACCGCTTGTTTAAAAAATAGATTTGCAGGTTGAATGACCAACGTTGCATATCTTCATAAAAACTTGCCAAATAGGGATTATTATCCGTATTTTCATACATTGGTTCCCAATTGAAATGCTTGGCCAACATCCCTGTGAGGGTAGTTTTCCCTGAACCTATGTTTCCCGATACTGCTATGTGCATGGCGCTTTAATTTGAGTTAAAATTATGTGACAAAAGTACGAAAAAATATTTTACCGCTTAGCACATTTGATAATTGTGAGCCAATAGCCTAATTTATAAAAGTTAAAGAGGGTCAGGGATACGAATCCGTGCATGAAACTCCATCTCAAAAAAGGTTTGGCGAGCCTGAAAAGCATTTGTATCAATTTTAATCGCGCCGGATATCGAGCTAAATGAGCCCCGTAACGCAACAGGGTTACCGATTCAATAAATTGGGTTTTATCTTCTACAAAATCAAGAATATAACGCAGATTTTGTATGGCTGTTTCGCTTTTGGTCAAAAAATGCATGTTGGTTTCAATGTCATTATTGACTGTTTCATTGTCAATATGTTGAATAACAATGTGCCGCTGAGCCAGCAGAAAGCCCAACAGGGTATCTTCGTGGCCGTAGTCGGTTATTCGTTCATCAAAGGGAATTTGCTGTAAAAGCGATTTTTTGATGACGAAATTGTTGGTCATAAACGAGCGATTGGGTTGCTGGTTGCGTTGCGCTACCGACTGGCTTTCGCATTCTCGCCCATAGCGCCAGCTAAGTCGCGTTTGCCGGCTCGGACAGAGCGCAGGATAACGCCTGCCGCCACAAATTACCTCCGGCTGCGCTGTTTCAATGTGGTATAAATAGGTTTCCAAAAAGTCGGGATTGTCAATCAGGGAGTCGCAATCGAGAAAGAGCAGATAGTCGTAGTGGGCGTACTGCGTAAAAAGGTTGCGAATGCGCGCCCTGCCCACATTTTGCAACAGCGTGATGTAAGTGTGGGAGGAGCAAACCGGCTCATTCAGTGCCTTGATGCGGGAAGAGGAGCAGTCGTCAATCAACACAATTTCTATAGGCAATTGTTTTCGTTTAATTTCATTGGTTAATGCTGCTAATAAGCCGGCAACCGCTACATTATAAACAGGAATGGATACAGAGAGCATCTCGCGCACTATTTTGCATAGATTAAAAAGACGGTACGACGGTTTTTAGCGCGTCCTTCAGGCGTAGCGTTGTCGGCCACCGGTGCACTTTCACCGTAGCCTTTGTAGCGCAGGCGATTTGCCGATATGCCATGCGTTATTACGTAATTGTAAACTGCCTTTGCCCGATTGTCGGAGAGGATAAGATTGGCATTATCATCGCCTATATCATCCGTATGCCCCTGTATTTCAATTCTTACAGTAGGATTAGCATCCAGAAATTCCATAAACATTTCAATAATGTAAATTGATTGTCGGGTTAAGGTGTATGAGTTGGTGGCGAAATGAATGTCGTGCAGGTCATAGACTTTTCCCACTTCCACCGTTTTTACCTCTGCATTTTTAGTAATTACTCCATCTTGCAGTTGTGTTGCTTCAATCAATTTAGTGTCAAATGAATGCCCTGCCTGGCGCACATTCACTATCAAATCCTGCAGGCGGGTTTTATCAATTTCAGTAGCTATGGCATATTTGCCCGTATTCTCATTGACCTTAGTTGTGGCCAACACTTTACGTGCCGTATCTCGAATTTCCACAATAGCATCAGTCAGGTCGCCATCATCGCTTTGCACTTCGCCTTTCACCAGAATCATATCGCGGGGACGTGCCGCTTCATACAAGTTGAATTGATAAATATTCCAATCTTTGCTTTCCAAATTATTGGAGGAAAAATAGGCCATTTGTCCGTTTATTGATACAAAAAAATCTACTTCATCTTTCTCCGAATTGATAGGATAGCCGATATTCACCGCTTTCCCCCACCCTTTTGCATCGTCATATTTAGAGTAAAAAATATCTAAACCGCCCAATCCTGGATGCCCCGAAGAGGAGAAATAGAGCGTTTTGCTGTCGGTGTGCAGGAAAGGCGATCGCTCGTTGCCCTTTGTGTTGATAGCGGGACCCAAATTTGTCGGCGCGTGCCACGTTCCGTCATTATTGCGCTCGGCAAACCATATATCGGAACCGCCATAGCCACCCGGTCTGTCGCTGGCAAAAAAGAGGATTTTCCCGTCGGAACTTAATGAAGGTTGCGACTCCCATGAGTCCGGACGATTGATGTTTTTACCCAGATTAGCCGGCATAGACCACTCGTCGTCAATCCGTTGTGAGATATACAGATCGTAATTGGGATAGTTATACCCGTTTACCGATGCAATTGTCATTTTAGAAAAGATAAGCAGGTCGTTGGTAAGATTAAGGGTTGGGCTTCCTTCGTTGGTAGTGCCTTTATTAAATGGTTCGGGCAAAGCCATGCCTTCGGCAAACTGTCCGCTGGCTCCCTTTTTACTCATGCTGAAAAACTCCCGATCTTCCTTATCTCCGCCAAAATAGCCGCCCGTGTTAACTGTTTTTCGACGAGTAAAATAAAACTCCTCCTCATCGGGCGAGAGGATGCCTAAATATTCATCATCAGGGGTAGAGATGCCTGGGACAGGATGCGGCTCAAACGGCACCGGATTTTTTAGAACAGTGCCAAAAAAGGTCGATTTTTCCGTAATTACTTGCGCTTCGTCCAAATTATCCATATTTTTTACCAAATCGGGATTGTCGAGCAGTACTTTGGCAAATTTTACCGCTTCATCAAACCGTTCCATAAAATAGGCAAGGCGTGCCGCGAAGAGGTTGGCCTGCATTTTGTAGTAGGGGCAAATGCTATACATCCGATTAAAGGCTTCCAGCGCCTTGTCGGCATCGCCGGGTTTTGTGATGACAAATTTATTTTGTTCAATGGGCAAATAATAGATAAGGGCGCAGTAGTAGTTCACTTCAAGCAAGTCGGGATAGGTGGCGAGAATGTCGGCATATATATCATGCGCCTCTGTTTTTTTTCCTGCTTTTTGCAGCTCTCTCGCTTTTTTAAATTCTCGCTCTACCGACTTTTCCATTTTTTGCTCGCAAGGGTCATCATCTCCGTCATCGTGCTGTGCCCGTGCAACAGCAGATGCGAAGGATAATAACACCACCAGGAAAATCAATTTTTTATTATAAAATCTTACTTTTATCATAAGCTAATTATTCAAATAACAGCGATGCAAAAGTAATACTTTATTTTATTTATCGAGCAATCCTGTTTTTGGGGAGTATTGTAATAAAAAAAGAGGCTGTCAAAAAAAACAGCCTCTTTAGTAGATTAGGGATTTATTTTTTACGGCTCTTTATTATTTTCCTTATTATTTTCTTTTCTTGCAGATTCATATATTGCAAAAGAAACAGGATACATAAAGCCCCAGTAGAAGAAAACATTGCGTGCCAGATGTCTCCAATTAAAATCACCGACTTCTTCGGTAAATAACTCTGCCATAAGTACCACCAAAATTGCCATAACCAAACTGCTAATTGCAAAATAAAAGTACTTATATTTGTCTAAAAATTTGAATGGAATTCTCGGAATTTTCATATCAATACCCCTGTCTGTTTTTTTAATGATTACTAATTTTAATATTTGAAAGCGCAAAAATACAAAAAATCTGCATGAACCTAAGATCGAACTAAGTGATCATCTATTTTTAACATAAAAAGAAGATTAGTATTCTCTTTTTGTATTTTCACAACTGTAAGAAAATAAGTTGCAAGAAAAAATGAATAGCATATGTGTTACTATCGAAAATAAAGCGTATCTATCTTGCTTGCATAGCCACACCATGCCCCTAATACATTATTGCCTTTGATGTTAGAGATTATAGGAGCAGGACTCCTAAAAGGGTTGCCTCCATTGAGTTCGCCGGCTGCCGTTATCCAGTAGCGATAACTGTCGTAATCAATGCACGAATATTTTACATAAACCGTATCCCCTTTCCTGTAAGTCCGGCGATTGTATTCTTTGCGCTGCTCGTCATTCATATCCTCCAAAAAGAGGCGTAAGGGAAAGGTACGCAACACCTCTACATTCATTGTCAGGCCGCTGAACGTAAGGTCGTCAAACGCTACCGGCATGCAACTTGCCCAAAAGCGATCGTGCAGTTTCTTTCCACGCACCTTAACCTGAAAGCGATAGTAGTCAGTTGTGGCCGGGTTATCAGTCATTAAAGCACGCACGGAAAGTGTACTGTCGCTCCCCTTAAAGGGCGCAAATCCTATTGAATCAAGGGCGAAAGGATGCAAAATCGAAGTAACAGCGCTGTACTCCTGCCCGTCAAACTCCACTTTCAATGTATAGATTTTGCCCTCTTCGCCTCGCAAAGTAGGGCTAACGTAGGCAAAATAGAACGACGATATGTCGGAAGCCCGCGTAAAGACGAGCTGTTCACTTTCTCCACTGCTCGAAGTTACGGTTACTATAGCATTATTAATAAAAACCTTGTTCATCAATGTATCTATATTGATATAGGAAAAATAGGGCATGCTTCGGGTAACCATCACTACAGCAGGCTGTCCGTTTTCAATAGAGCCTTCAATCACCACCTTATTGCTATAGTCGGGAAGCGTTACTTTGATTTCTTTTTCACATGCGGTAAACACAATCATCACACATGCAACTGTTAGAATCTTTATCCTGCCAGATAAATTTGCCAAACTATTCATAATATATTCATATTTTAGGTTGCAAAGATACACGAAATAACTTAATTGTATGCAACCATCAACTACTACCGCATGTAGCTATTATCTACTACCGTATGTAAGCATTACCTACTACCGTATGTAGTGATATGCTACTACCGTATGTAGCTTACATCTTCTCAAACCGTATCCCTTTTATTGCCTTGCGCAGGGCGGGCGAAGGGGTAAAGAGTACCCGTACGCCTGAAATCTTGCCAACATTGAATTCCTGTTCGGCGGCAACTCCCTCACTTGAAAATGATATGCGCAACGTGCCAAGCTCGCCCAGCGATACACTCTTGCCCATCAGCAAGTATTTGGGTACAGTATCGAGTAAATTGTCGATTACGTTGCCCACATCACCGCGCGAAAGCGACGAAAGGCCTACAATTTCTGTCGCAATCTCTTTCTGCGACACTTTGCCATCGTTCACGGGAGCGGCATAGAGTTTGCCTGCTGCTGCAGGCTGTTGCGGATTTTTCCGCTCTACTAATTTGTACTTCATCTGATATGTTTTTTAATTAGGGGATTGCGGGTTAAGCCCGCAATGACATATAGTTGGTATTTTTTCCATTTTTATAATCATTTTATCTTAAAATTCCAGGTGATAGAGGGAATAATTGGGAAAAGGCTCATTTGATATGCTTTTGTAGTCAGCGAAAAGTTAGTCATTTGACCTGTGCCGTTGGTAAGTGTGTGCATATCGGTTTCGTAGAAAATGAAGAACGGATTTTTTTGATTATAGAGGTTGTAAACCGAGAAATTAAGACTCGTTTCAAAATGCTTACGTTTGCAGATGGTCCATGTAAGCGACAAGTCGAGACGGTGGTAAGGCGGCATGGTATATGCATTGCGTTCGCTATATTCGGTCATCATTGTGCCTCCAAAAAAGTAGTAGCCCAGCGGAATAGTCATTTTGTTGCCGCTTGCAAAGACCCATACTGCGGCAATATCCAGCTTATTTCGGATAATGGTATAGTTGAGGCTGACAGTAACATCATGGCGACGGTCGTATTTGGCATAAAATGGCTTTCCGTTGTTAAGCGCGTCAAACTGTCGCTTGGTATAAGAGAGTGTGTAGCCGATAAATCCTGTAAAACGCCCCGTGTTTTTTTTGAGGAAAAATTCAACGCCCCACGAATAACCCTTGCCGAAAGCGTACATCTGGTCGGGATTAATGGTAAGCCAGCTGAAATCCAATCCGTCTCGGTATTCCACCTGATTTTGCATCCATTTATAGTATCCGTCAATATAGGCTTCAAACATGTCTTTGTGAAAATTTTGATAGATGCCAAGCGAAACCTGGTTTCCGATTTGCGGCTTCACAATGTCGGTTGAGGGCATCCACACATCCACCGGCAACGAAATGGTAGCCATATTCACCTGATGCAAATACTGGAAATTGAGTGTATAAGAGGCTTTGATAGCGGTGGTTTTGCCCAATAAAAAACGCGCGGCAATTCGAGGCTCTACGTAGTTGTATTGTTTTACAATTTCACCGGGTTTATAGGTAACAGAGTCGGCCACATAGCCAAAATCGTCTAAAATATATCGGACGAAACTGCCTACATGCTCAAAATGAGTGTAACGCAATCCTAAGTTGAGTTTAAGCCAGCGAGCTACATCATATTCGTCATTAACATAAATGGCTAACTCGTGCGCATAGAAAGGTGGCGATTGGGGAATAGAAAGATTGTTGTTTTCACCCGCCTGTATGGCGTAATTGTTGGGTAAAATGCGATGAAAAACATAATGTAACCCAAAACGCAGATTGTGCTTAGTAGTGGGAATATAGGTCAATTCGGTGCGCAGTCCATAGTCTCTGACCGCCGATTTGATACTGAAACTATAGACCGACATTCCTATTTTAGTTGTGAACTGGTAGTCGCTCAGCGTAGCGACAGTATTTAAAAAGAGTTTTGGCGAAATGATGTAGTTCCAGCGCAGCGTGCCTGCACCATTGCTCCACTGAAATTGTGCCATTGTGCCGCCTGATCGCGATTTAAATCCGTAAACATCACTGCCATAGTAGCCACTGATAAAGAGGCGATGTTTATCATTGATGACAATGTTGAGCTTGCCGTTCAGGTCGTAAAAGTAGAATTTCATACCTTTCACCGGGGACTCTTTTGTCAGGAAAGGCTGCACCAGCCAGTCAATGTAGGTGCGGCGCCCCGATAAAATAAGCGAACATCTGTCTTTTTTGATTGGCCCCTGTACGGTAATATTGGAAAAAATGACTCCAATCCCGCCGTCTGCCTGCCATTGCTTGAGATTGCCATCCATTTGCGACACATCAAGAATAGAAGCCAGCCTCCCACCATAATAGGCCGGCATGGCCGATTTGGTAATTTCCACATTTTTCACGGCATTGGCATTAAAGATAGAGAAAAATCCAAAAAGGTGCGACGGGTTGTAAATGGTGGCCCCATCAAGCATTATCAGATTTTGGTCGGCGCTGCCGCCACGTACAAAAAAGCCGCTGTTGCCTTCGCCACCCGACTGCACACCCGGCAGCAACTGTACCGATTTAAGCACGTCAGCCTCACCCATAAGCGAGGGCATTGCCTTAATGGTTTCAATACTCATCGCCATCTTTCCCACATCTACGCTACTCACATTGTGATCAGCGCGATCGGCGCTTACTACCACCTCATTGGCCATAATGGAGGCATGTGAAAGTTCTATATTGAGAGTCCTGTTTTTTGCGAGAGTCAGTGTATCGTGCCACTCCCCATAGCCAAAGAGGAGCACTACTGCTACATAAGTGCCCGGTCGCACGGTAATAGTGTAAAAACCGGCCTGATTTGAAAGTGTAGTCATCTGTTCAGTACGGTTTAAGGTATCGAACAAAACAAGCTGTGCTCCCAGCAAGGTTTCCCCATTTGCAGCATCTTTTACCACACCCGAAAGTGTAACTTTCTGTGCTTCCGCATTATAACAAAAGAGTAACAATACGGATAATAATAATCCAAATGCCTTTATCAATTTTCCGTTAATTTCCCACATCAGACATATATTTAACTCTCATAATTCTAATCTCTTCAAGCGAATATTCATCCTCACCTAACTCTACCAGTGCTTTATACACCGAGTCGGATTCCGCTTCGGAAAAATAATCGAATATTTCTTCCTGATGATACGGTTCTATCACCTCCTCAATGTAGTAATTAATGTCTAATTTTGTTCCGGAAGCCACAATGCTCTCAATTTCTGATAGCAGTTCATCAATATCCAGTCCTTTGGCAATGGCAATATCCTCAAAAGCTAATTTGCGGTCAATGCTTTGGATAATATAGACTTTGATAGCCGATTTCTTTACCACCGACTTCACGATCATATCTATGGGCCGAATAATTTCATTCTCCTCTACATATTTTTTAATGAGGTCGGCAAACGGTTTTCCGTATTTTTGCGCCTTGCCTATGCCTACTCCGCTAATGCGGGTCATCTCATCAACAGTGGTAGGATACTGAATACACATATCTTCCAAAGAGGGGTCCTGAAAAATGACAAATGGAGGCAGGTTTTCCTGTTGCGAAATCTTTTTGCGCAAATCTCTTAACAGGCCAAAGAGCACACTGTCAGTAACACCGCTTTTGCCCGGGACCAAATCCCCCACACTATCGCTGTCTTCATCCTCTTCGGAAGTCATATTTGCCGGCTTTACCATATTGATGGCATAAGAATTAGTCAGGTATTTTATTCCCTTTTCAGTGATTTTGAGCAGGCCGTAATTTTCTACCTCCTTATAAATCAACTGTTCAAAAATTGCCACACGCACCACATTATGCCAAAAGCGCTCGTCAAAATCGGCACCTTCGCCAAACTGTTTCAACTTGTTGTGTTTAAATTTAATCACAGCGCTTGATTTTATCCCCATAAGAATATCTATCACGTGATCATCTTTAAACTGTTGTTTCAGAGTTTGCACAACTTCGAGTATCAATTGCACATATTCGGAAGCATCAATTTTAGGTTTTGGGTGGAGGCAGTTGTCGCAATTGCCGCAAGTCTCCTCTTTATAAATTTCCCCAAAATAGCACAGCAGATGCTTACGCCTGCAACTTGTTGATTCGGCATATGCCTCCGTTTCAGCCAACAGTTGCCTTATTATCTCTTGCTCGGCTACTGCTTTTTTAGTTGAAAATTTTTCCAGCTTGTTCAAGTCTTTCGGATCGTAAAAACAGATGCAAATCCCCTCGCCGTCATCTCTGCCGGCACGCCCTGTTTCCTGGTAGTAGCCTTCCAGGCTTTTAGGAATGTCGTAGTGAATGACATAACGCACATCAGGTTTGTCAATGCCCATTCCAAAAGCGATAGTAGCCACAATAATATTGGTGTTCTCCATCAAAAATGCATCCTGATTGCTGACTCGTGTTTGCGAATCAAGACCGGCATGATAGGGCAGTGCATTTATTTTATTGGCTTGCAAAAAGGCGGCCAATTCTTCCACTTTTTTGCGGCTTAGACAGTAAATAATGCCCGACTTATTTTCATGATTGCGAATAAATTTCACAATTTCCTTATCAATATCCTTAGTCTTTTCGCGTACTTCATAATAGAGGTTGGCACGGTTGAACGAGGAGATATAAACCTCTGACTTATCCATGGCAAGATTTTTCTTAATGTCGCTTTGCACCTTAGGGGTCGCTGTGGCAGTAAGCGCAATTACCGGCACTTTTTGACCAATAACGCTGATGATAGAACGAATGCGGCGATATTCCGGTCTGAAATCGTGCCCCCATTCTGAAATGCAGTGCGCTTCATCAATAGCATAAAAAGAGATGTTGATGTCTTTAAAAAAGTCCACATTTTCCTCTTTTGTCAGTGATTCCGGCGCCACATAGAGCAGTTTGGTTTTGCCACTAATAATATCGTCTCTTACTGTTTTTACTTCAGTTTTACTCAGCGAAGAGTTTAAAAAGTGGGCAATCCCCATATCTGTACCAAAATTGCGAATGGCATCTACCTGATTCTTCATCAATGCAATAAGCGGAGAAATAATAATTGCCGTGCCCTCTTTCATCAGTGCCGGCAATTGGTAGCAGAGTGATTTTCCACCTCCTGTAGGCATAATAACAAAACAGTCTTTTCCTTTTAATAAGGATTTAATAATTTTGAGCTGCTCTCCTTTAAAAGTACTGAACCCAAAAAACTTTTTCAACATCTGTTGAACATTTTTATCGGTAAAAGTTTGCATCTATGCGCGTATTAATCATTTTATTAGTTGATAAATTTCTATTACAATTAAAAAACAAAAGTATGAAAAAGTTTTTTACATGCGAATATTTTTTGAGAAGAAAAACTGTTTTTTTTATTATATCGCTGATAATCAACTGAATATTTTACAGTATGGTATTCGAAATCAGAAAACGAGACACATACTCCTCTATCCCTTTTTCTAATGATTTGAATGGTTTTCGGTAGCCGCACCGGCGCAGTTTTAGCATTTCGGCCTGCGTGTAGTACTGATATTTATTACGAATATCTTCAGGAATATCAATAAATGTGATGTTTGGAGCGCGTTTCATCGCCTTAAAAACTGCCTCTGCCAATGCAAGAAATGGTCTGGCAAAGCCTGTGCCAAGATTATAGATGCCAGAAGCGGGAATATGCCTGCGAAACCAGTTCAAAACAGTTACTACATCGCGCACATAAATAAAGTCGCGCAATTGTTCGCCATCTTTAAAGTCGGGGCGATGCGAGCGAAAAAGTTTTATTTCGCCTCTTTCCAAAATCTGGTTAAAGGCATGAAATACTACCGAAGCCATGCGTCCTTTGTGGTATTCGTTAGGTCCATACACATTAAAAAACTTAAATCCAGCCCAGAGAGGTGGCACAGTACGTTGCTTGAGTACCCAGCGGTCGAATTCGTTTTTAGACTTGCCATAAGGATTAAGCGGCTCAATGCGCAGAATGGTGGCTTCTTCATCGAGATAACCAAACTGACCATCTCCATAAGTAGCAGCTGAAGAGGCATATAACAGTGGAATGCGATATTGAGCGGCCAAACTCCACATCTGCTGCGAATAGCCCAGATTCAATTCTTCAAACACCGAATAATCAAACTCAGTGGTATCGGTGCGTGCTCCCAAATGGATAATAAAATCAATATGAGATACATTTTTTTGCGCCCATCGAAAAAAATCCTTGCGGTCTATTTTATCGGCATATTGCTTGCCTTCCCAATTGCGCCGCTTGTGTTCCGCACTAAAATCATCCACCATAATTATGCTGGAAATTCCCGTTGAATTGAGCTTTTCGACCATACAGCTACCTATAAATCCAGCTGCACCCGTTACCACTATCATATTTTGTTCTTTATTGTAATTAAAGTTTGCAAATTAAATTTTCGCAAAAATACAGAAAATTTTCCGCTTGAATATATATGCAACCCAAACAAGGCAACCCGTAGGCGACATTTGCAAATAAGAGAGCCATTATTTGCTGACAATTAATGAATTATATTAATGTAAATCATTAATTATCAATAATATTCGTGGAGCCGGCGGGAATCGAACCCGCGTCCAAACCTGCTGCAAAAATGCTTTCTACATGCTTAGTTCTGTTTACTTTTCGTCACTCTGCCGGAACAGAACCGACCAACGGAATGCTTATCTTCTAAAAATTCGCGCTTGCATCGAAGCCTGCAATTGCTATCCATAACCTTTTGATGATACCTCTTTCCGGACGCCGGTTGGATAAAGCTTCCGGAAGACGCACCCGATTCCCAAGACCTTGTCCCAGATTCGGGATCCGCAACGGTTACGCTGCGAATGCATAGTTATTTTCGCCATTTATTGGCATTGAGAGTTAGTTTTTAACGGAACCGTCTCACAACCTCCGACATGCTTACAAATCCACACACACGCTGTCAAAACCAAACGACCCCGATGCATAAATTTTTCAGACTGCAAAAATACGATTTTTCTGAATATTTTTGCTTGTTATGCAAATCAAAAAAATTTCCGTACTTTTGCACCCGATTACATGGTGATGAATTTCCGGTCAGGAAGTTCTGAGAGGGAATCAGGTGAAAATCCTGAACAGTACCCGCTGCTGTAAGTTTCATACGTTCTCGGCGTATATCTTTTTAGTCACTGTTGAGTAAACTCGACGGGAAGGCACGCAGAGAGAAACAAGTCAGAAAACCTGCCATTTAATCCAAAATTTTGTAACAAGCTTCGGGAAAAAAGCTCACACAAACGACTCTGATTCCAAAAAGCGTTTGTTTTCATTTCCGGGTTTGATGTTTATTAACTTATTGTTTTACTTAAAAATACATCAAATGAAACAAAAAACAAAACGGGGACAACACCCCAAAACAAAACAACTCATGACTTGGGGCAGCTGGCTGCTACTCGCCCTGCTGTTTTTCGGCTGTAAACCGCCGGAAAAGACTACTGAAACTGCCGTTACACACGGTATTTTTGTGCTCAATGAGGGTAATTGGCATTTAAATAACAGCACAATTACCTACTATAACCTCGAAACAGGCGAAGTGATAGAGGACATTTTTGAGGCCACCAACCACCGCAAGCTGGGCGATACAGGCAACGACCTGCAACAATACGGACGCAAACTCTATTGCGTGGTGAATGAGTCTGAAATTATAGAAGTAATGGACTTGAAATGCAAGTCGCTGAAACAGATTAGCTTGACAGGGAAACAGCCTCGCAAAATCGCTTTTCATGGGGGCAAAGCCTACGTCTGCTGTTTCGATGGTGATGTGGTGCAAATTGATACCCTTACGCTTACCATTGGGGCTATGCGGCAGGCAGGACGTAACCCCGAAGGCCTTTGTGTGGCTAATAATAAACTCTATGTGGCCAATTCGGGCGGATTGGATTTTCCAAACTATGATAATACGGTGTCGGTGTTCAACCTTGCTACTTTCTCACTGACGAAAACCATCACAGTGGCGCTCAATCCCTCTATTATTAAATCCGACCCTGTGTCGGGCTATGTCTATCTGGTTTCCAAAGGCAATTACGACAATATTCCTGCTGTGCTGCAAAAAATTGACAGTCAAACCGATAATGTAGTACAAACTTACAGTCAATCGGTCTATAACTTTGCCCTTGACGGCAACACAGCCTACGTTAACCATGTGGTTTATGAAAATGGATCACCCAAATCGCTAGGCATTAAGGTGTTGAATTTGCAAACAGGAGACATGTCGGCCAATCCATTCATAACGGATAACACAACACTGCAGCAGCCTTACGGTATCCATATTGTTAATGGAAATATTTTCATTACAGATGCTTTCAGTTATACCGTAAACGGCGATGTCTATGGTTTTGACAAGACAGGCCGGAAGCGCTATAAATTTGAAGCAGGAATCTCTCCATCTGTTGTTTTGGAAGTGAAAACCACTGTAACCACTGAAGTAATCGTTTAATTATTAATATTTAAAGACAGTAAAAATGTTAAAAGCAAAATTCTTTTTTAAAAAACTTGCCCTTGTAGTATTGGTGGCAAGTGCGTTTAGTGCGCATTCATTTGGTCAAGTACCAAACATTACTCCCGAACAAATTCAGTATTGGGTAGGAAGCGGCTCGAATGAGACAATTTTTATTATAAATTTCTGCAATGCCTCTTCTCCGATAGCGTTAGCATGGGGGTATCGCTGGAATGGCGCTTCTATTACGGCAGCAACAATGGTAAATGCTATTGTGGCGGCAGATGACCGCTTAACTGTTGGTGCGCAAGACGGTAAAACTTACCAAGACGCTGTTTATGGTACAATGTATTCGGGTGGCGGCGATTTGTATTCCGTTAATGATCTTGGCTTTTCTGTAACAGATCCTATCAGTAATCAATTGATTGTCAATGGTGATTTCCTGATTTCCGGTGGAATACAATGTTTGCCTGATCCCGACAATTGGTTTATGAACCCTACGGATTTATGGACTCTGCCGGTTGTGCCTGCCACCGATCCCAACGGTACTGCCCCCACTGACCTCTACACCGTACACGCTGTAAACAGCGATGAATATGGTGGCGTTTATGGCGCTATTTCTCCTGCCGGCGACAGCACTGTAGCCGCAGGCTCAAGCATTACCTACTATTTTACTCCTGATGCAGGTTATCATTTGGGCAGCGTAACACTGGGCAGCAGCATTGACGTAACCGGTGATGTGGCAAATAGTTCCTACACGTTGAGCAACATTCAGTCGGACAGTACGATTACCGTATTGTATGCCATTGATAAAAACAATGCCCTGACTCAAAACGATATTTTGTATTGGGTTGGCGAAGGAAGCAACAAAGTGATTTTTGCCGTAAACTGGTGCGAAAAATCATTGGCATGGGGCTACAGATTTAGTGCCGACAGTGTGCTGGTTTCCGATATATTCAGTGCCATTAAAGCTGCTGATTCGCGTTTTAACTACACGTTTGCAGGCGATTTGATTCAAACTGTAACCTATACGGACAACATCAATAATCTTTCCATTACAGGTGGTAATTGGGTGTATAATGTAAATGAAGAGCCGGTTATGAATTTTTTCACCCAGCAATGGGTTCGCAATAATGATGAAATCGAATCGGGAGACTACGGTTGTGCACTTTCCGATAATTTTGGGAATTTTGTGTGGACTGCCGGCATCACACCCGTTTCGACCCCTGTAAATATCGTATCCCCCAATAATGATAATGTGAAATTTGCCCTTTATCCAAATCCTGCAAAAGATTATATCTATTTGTCTATAAACGGAATAGAAGGTGATGTGTTTATGCAGATTGTGGATATAAGCGGAAAAGCCATTATGGCACAACAATTTGTTGCCAGCAGCCAAACGGTTAAAAATCTCGATATTTCCACGCTGACGCAGGGAGCTTATTTTGTTACACTACAAAATAGAAACAGCATAAGTACGAAAAAAATAATGGTTTATTAATTGAAAAATATCCTGGTTTGATATGAATAGAAAAAAACTGATATTTGTTGTTGCGGCATTATTTGCCGCAACATTTGGGTGGGCTCAGGAAACCATTACTATTGGGACCGGCACAGCCGAGTCGCGTAATTTGAATCTTGGCGGCTACTGGGGCTTTGCACACCATGCTACTCTTTACGCAAGCGAAGAACTGGTAAATGGAAACTGGCTGGAAATCACCGGAGGGGAAATTACCACACTCGCTTTTCAACTTGCTGCGGTAGTTGCGCCTAACGCCGACCGCGAAATCAAAATTTATTTGAAAGAAGTGTCTCAAGCCGAACTCACCACCTCAATGTTTGCTGATTGGGCTGCATTAATAGAAAGCGCAACGCTGGTTTATTCGCAAACAGGAACAGACATTTCGCTTACTGCTAACACATGGAATGAGTTTGAATTTTCTGCGCCGTTTCCGTACAGTGGCGGAAATCTTTTAGTGATTACCGACACAAGAGCCAATTACACCAACGGCGGTTCGGATGCCTATCTCTATTATACTTCTGCGGTAAACAAACACTGGGTAGCAAACAGCGACGGTTCGACGCCTGCAAATGATGCTCCAGGCGAAGTGAATGACAACTGTGCCAATATACGATTGATGCTTACAAATATTACAGGTGTTCAGGCAACTTGCGCAAAGCCAACGGAACTTTCTATTACAGCAGACGTATATTCCGCCGCTGTAAGTTGGCAGGGGGCGGCAAATGCAGAGAGCTACACAGTGGAATATAAAACCGCAAGCCAGGATTGGACTGATGCAACAGTAATCGGCAACGTTAGCCAAACTTCCGCAACACTTACGGTTATTCCTGTAACAACCTATCAGATAAGAATAAAAACGCACTGCGGAGAAACAGATGGTAACAGCGGCTATTCTGACATATTCTCATTTACAACGCCCTGTGAAGCGGTGGCGGTAGGCGACGGTTTTACAGAGGATTTTACATCGATTGTTGATTACACAGTTCCTGATTGCTGGACAAAAACGCAGACGCATAATCCCGGCGGTCCCGTGTATCCTGCTGTAGCGTCAAAGCCGGATCATGGAAAGTTTGTAAGATTTTACGGTGTTGCGCCGCAGATGCTCGCAATGCCCGAATTTGTAGAAGAGGCAAATGTGCTTGATGTTACTTTCGACCTTTGGTGCGAAAGCGGGGCATCGTCGGGCGTGTTTGAAATCGGCGTGCTTTCCGACCCCGCCGACCCTGCTACATTTATATCTGTGCAAAATGTAAGCTCGCTGATTACCGTTGCCGACGGAACCTATGCGACCTACACAGTTTCGCTGGTTAATGCGCCGTCAGGCTATCATTACATCGCTTTTCGCCAATCCGGCTCAACAACGGCTTATTTTTATCAACTCGACAATATTGTGGTAGCGCCTTTGGCCACTGTTCCCGCTCCTGTGGCCGATTTTAGTTTTGCAACAGACTCTTTAACGGCCACCTTTACAGACTTAAGCACGGGTTCACCTGAAGCTTGGGCATGGAATTTTGGAGATGAAACGACTTCTGTTGAACAAAATCCAACGCATGCCTATGCCCAAAGCGGCACTTATCAGGTTACGCTGACTGTTACCGGTGCAGGCGGCGAGTCCGAACCGGCTGTAAAAGAGATTGTTTTTACTTCGACACCTACTATTCCTGTGGCCGATTTTAGTTTTGCAACAGACTCTTTAACGGCCACCTTTACAGACTTAAGCACGGGTTCACCTGCAGCATGGGCATGGAATTTTGGAGATGAAACGACTTCTGTCGAACAAAATCCCACGCATGCCTATGCCCAAAGCGGCACTTATCAGGTTACGCTGACTGTTACCGGTGCAGGCGGCGAGTCTGAACCTGTAACAAAAGAGATCGTTGTTGTTCAAAGCGGCATTAATGAGGTATTGGCTGGCCAAATAACACTTTATCCCAATCCGGCAAAAGATTTTATTTGCCTGACAATCAGTGAAATAACCGGAAATGTGTTTTTAGAGATTACAGACATAAGCGGAAAAACGGTTATGACAGATAATTTTTATGCGCATAACCAAACGGTTAAAAATGTAGATGTCAGCAATTTAAAAAAAGGAATTTATTTCGTACATTTGCAAGCTAAAAATTCTGCCATAATGCAAAAATTGATTGTTAATTAAAATCTTCAATATGAGAACTGTAGCTTTTTATTTGTTTCTAATATTCCCTGTTTCCCTCTGGGCGCAATTCGACGGAATTGTCGGCAGTGAAGGTTGCAAAGCTATTCACTGCGACGCCCCTCAATTTATAGAATGGGCAACGGGGTGCGTTGTAACTCGCGGCTATATGAATATTGCACAGCCGCAAAATGGCTATGCAAGTTATGGTGCTGATGCTGACGCAACGGGCAAAGTAACAGAAAGTACCGTCAATGTAGTAAGCTTGGGCGATGGAGGCGAGGCCATTCTTACGTTCCAAACGCCACTTGCCAATGGTACGGGTTATGATTTTGCCGTATTTGAAAATTCGTTTAGTGATACTTTTTTGGAACTTGCCTTCGTAGAGGTTAGTTCCGACAGTGTTCACTATTTCCGCTTTCTGGCAACGTCAAACACACAAACGGCAATGCAAGTCGGCGGTAACGGCACGCTTGATGCTACGTTGATAAACAATTTGGCAGGTAAATATAAGGCAGGCTGGGGAACGCCGTTTGATTTGGACGAATTGCCCGATGATCCCGATTTGGATAAAAACAATATCCGGTATGTGAAAATCATAGATGTGGTTGGCTCTATTAACCCCGACTATGCCACTTATGACGCCAATGAAAATATAATCAATGACCCTTATCCAACGCCTTTTGCTTCGAGTGGATTTGATTTGGCCGGCGTGGGAGTTATCCATAATCAAAACAACACTGCGATACCTGTTGCTGAGTTTCCAAAGCTTGTGGTTTATCCCAACCCTGTAACAGATAAATTGCGAATTGCAAACATGCAATACATGACCGAAGGAAATAATTGCGAATTGCGAGGAAGTAGCATTATTGAGATTTACAACATGCTGGGACAACTCCAAATGTCGGTTCTCAAATCTCAAATGTCAGTTCAGGAAATTGATGTTTCGGCACTGCCTAAGGGGGTTTATGTGTTGAAAGTGGACGGTAACAGTGTAAAATTTGTAAAATAAACCTGATTATTTATGGAAATCTATATCACGAAACGGGACGGTTCGCAGGAGCTTTTTTCAATCGAAAAAATAAAAACTGCTATTAATAAAGCCTTTTTGTCGGTAGGCAGTTTTGCTACGCAAGACGTACTCACCAACATTTTGTGTCGCATTAACATTACCAATGGCAGTACGGTAGAAGATATTCAGAATCAGGTAGAAATTGCACTGATGTCGGAACGCTACTATACCGTTGCCAAATCGTACATGCTTTATCGGCAAAAGCACCTCGAAGACAGAGAGGTGTGCGAAAAACTCAAATTTCTGATGGACTATTGCGATGCGAAAAACGCCGCGACCGGCAGCAAATTTGATGCCAACGCCAATGTGGAAAATAAAAATATGGCAACGCTTATCAGCGAGCTGCCCAAATCGAATTTTATCCGCCTTAACCGCCGCATGCTCACCGACAAGGTGAAAGAGATGTATGGAAAAGAATTGGCTGACAAGTATATCCATTACTTAAATCAACACTATATTTACAAAAATGATGAAACCTCGCTTGCCAACTATTGCGCGAGCATTACCATGTATCCCTGGCTGCTTGACGGCACGGTTTCCATTGGCGGAAATTCAAAAGCGCCAACGAACCTGAAATCGTTTTGCGGCAGCTTTATCAATATGGTTTTTATGGTATCGAGCATGCTGAGTGGCGCATGTGCAACGCCTGAATTTTTGCTATATCTGAACTATTTTATTGGGTTGGAATATGGCGAAGATTATTATACAAATACTACTCAAATTGTAGATCTGTCGAAAAAGCAGCGCACGCTGGATAAGGTAATTACCGACTGTTTCGAGCAAATTATCTACTCTATCAATCAGCCGACGGGCGCACGGAATTTTCAGGCAGTTTTTTGGAATATTTCCTATTTTGACAGGTACTATTTTGAGAGCATTTTCGAGGGCTTTTTTTTCCCTGACGGTACAAAACCGCATTGGGACTCGCTGAGCTGGCTGCAAAAGCGTTTTATGAAGTGGTTTAATAAGGAGCGCACCCGCAGTGTACTGACTTTCCCTGTGGAAACGATGGCGCTTCTCACGGAAAACGGCGATTGCAAAGATAAGGAATATGGCGATTTTACCGCCGAAATGTACGCTGAAGGGCACTCGTTCTTTACCTATATGAGCGACAATGCCGACTCGTTAGCAAGTTGCTGTCGCCTGCGCAACAAAATCCAGGACAACGAATTTAGCTATACGCTTGGTGCAGGTGGCGTTTCCACCGGTTCAAAAAGCGTACTGACCATAAACCTTAACCGTTGCATTCAGCAGGCGGCTCGCGAGGGCACTCCTTATCAGTTGTTCCTCGAAGAGATTGCCGATCTTGTGCATAAAGTGCAACTCGCCTACAACGAAAACTTGAAATACATGTACGAAAAGGGCATGTTGCCACTTTTTACAGCGAAATATATCAAGATGGAACGCCAATACCTCACCATTGGCGTGAACGGTTTGGTGGAAGCGGCCGAATTTTTGGGCATTGAGATTAATGACAATCCGAAATATGCCGAATTTGTGCAGCAAACACTCGGACTTATCGAAACTTACAATCGCCGCTACCAGGACAGGGAAAAAGAGGTGATGTTTTACTGCGAAATGATTCCTGCCGAAAATGTGGGCGTAAAGCATGCCAAATGGGACAAGCGGGATGGGTATCAGGTAAATCGCGATTGCTACAACAGCTATTTTTATATTGTAGAAGACGAAAGATTGAACATTATAGATAAATTCCGCCTGCACGGCAAAAAATATATCGAACACCTGACAGGCGGCTCGGCTTTGCACCTCAATTTGGAAGAACATTTAACTAAAGAACAGTACCGTCAACTTTTGCGTGTGGCGACGCAGGAAGGCTGCAACTATTTCACATTCAACATTCCCAATACGGTTTGCAACGATTGCGGGCATATCGACAAACACAATCTGAAACGGTGCCCGAAATGCGGCAGCACAAACCTCGATTATCTCACACGCGTTATCGGTTATATGAAACGGATTAGTAATTTTTCACAGGCACGGCAGGAGGAGGCTGCACGGAGACATTATAAGAAGGTCTGAATTGTGATTTTAGAATGATTTTTTGATTATGAATATGGTGTTAATACAGTAAAATTTGCAGTGATTTTTACTTGAAAAATTTATGTTAGAATTAGAACAATACAAAAATATCCCAATGCAACATGCAGTTTTATGGGAAAAATTGCGCGATTACCGTTCACCCAACGATAAAATCGCTACAATGGAAAAGCGCGGCGACATTATTCGCTTGAAAAAGGGTCTGTATGTAGTTTCCGACAAAATAAGCCGGAAACCTCTGTCAAGAGAATTGATAGCCAATCACCTGTACGGACCTTCTTATGTTTCGTTTGAAAGAGGAAGACATTGAAACAGTTAAAAATATTTTTAGAAGAATATTTGGATAATTGAATATAAATGCCGTGAAATATGCTCAAATACCACTCTCACGACATCGTTTTCCAGGAAATCCCGGGAGAAGTAACCCTCGCAATCAATCTTACGAATTGCCCCAATCGGTGCAAGGGTTGCCATAGCCCGCATCTGCAGGAGAATACCGGAGAGGAGCTGACGGAAAGCGTGCTGTCTGCCCTGCTTTCCAGATATGGAAATGCAGTTACATGCGTATGCTTCATGGGAGGCGACAGTGCTCCGGAAGAGGTGCTGAAACTGGCCGCGCTGGCACGCGCCGGCGCAACGGACTGTCCCCCTTTAAAAACCGCCTGGTATTCGGGCAAATTAACCATATTTGACAGTGCGCAACAGGTTTTTGACTACATAAAAACCGGCGCATATATGGAAAGTCTGGGCGGATTAAATTCACCACTCACCAACCAGCGATTTTATCATATAAAAAATGGAGAAATAACAGATAAAACCAGCCTGTTCTGGAAAAAATGCAGGCCATGAGCATAAAAAAAATACTCTCTGCATTAGTTATTTGCCTGATTGCCGTTCTGTTGCATGCACAAAATCAGGATACGGTTGCGCAGTGGCTGCGTGCAGTAGAGGTTACGGGAGTGCCCGATGCTCTCGGCAGAGGATCGGGAGTGCCTCTCCAGATTCTGGAGGGCGAAACCCTGCAAAAATTATCGGTACTGCAAATGTCGGATGCCTTGAAGCTGATGTCGGGTATTTTAGTTAAGGACTGGGGCGGCGCAGGCGGACTGAAAACCGTTTCGGTAAGAGGCTTTGGGGCACAGCACACCGGCGTGGCTTATGACGGCCTTCCGGTTATTGACTGCCAGACCGGTCAGATTGATTTGGGCAAGTTTTCGTTGGAGAATATGCAGGAGATGTCCCTCATAAGCGGTAACAGCGATAATATTTTTATGCCGGCGCGGATGCTGGCCTACTCCAACCTCATTGAAATGCACAGTAAAAAACCGGTTTTCAAGGCAGAAAAGCCTGTAAATTTGTCGGTGGGATTTACCGGAGGCTCGTGGGCACTGCTCAATCCGACTTTGCGGCTCGAAAATCGCTTAATGAAAAAACACAACGGGCGTTCCCTCTCTTCCTCTGTAAATTTAAATTATCTCTATTCCAAAGGCAATTATCCCTATCAGATACATTATGGAGGAGCAACCGACAGTACCTCGCGGGATCGGCGTACCAATTCCGACATGCAAAGCCTTACGGCAGAGGGCAATCTCTACGCCCGGTTGGACGACAGTACGCAACTGAACCTGAAGATTTACTACTACAAGTCGGAACGCGGACTGCCCGGTGCCATCATTTATTACCGGCAGGGGGCGGGACAGCGTCTTTGGGATGACAATTTTTTTACCCAGTTTCGTTTTCAAAAAAAAGCAACAGCACGATGGGTTTTTCGCATGGATGCCAAATATAACTATGCCAAACAGCGCTATTTAGACCCTGATTATTTGAATATGGAGCATCGTTTAGACAACAAGTATCGGCAGCAGGAGGCCTATTTGTCGGCAGCAGCGCACTATAGTCCGCATAAATTGATTTCACTCAATGTGGCGCAGGATCTCTTTTACAACGGCATGACTGCCAATATAAGGGATTTTGCTAATCCTCACCGCATTACCCTCCTGTCAGCACTGTCCGGAAAATTGGAAATCAGGCAGTTCACAGCAGTTGCGGGCCTGCTGCACACTTTGGCTTTTCACTGGGTAGAGCTGGGTGAGGCCGCCAAGCCGACTAACAATGCAGCGCCCTACGTCAATTTGTCGGTAAAACCGCTCAAGCGCGAAGATTTTTACATTCGCCTTTTTTACAAAAACAGTTTCCGCATGCCCACTTTCAACGACCTTTATTACAGGGAAGTAGGCAATCTGTCGCTCAAGCCGGAAAAAGGGCATCAGCTGAATGGCGGCCTCGCTTACCGGAAATACTGGCAGGGCAAATGGATGCTGTCGGCCACGTGCGATGCCTACTACAACATGGTTCTGGACAAAATTGTAGCTATTCCCAGCAAAAACCTCTTTATATGGTCTATGCTCAACTACGGTAGAGTAGAAATTGCAGGCGCAGACGTTAACCTGACAGGCAGCTTTAAATGGTCGAAAAGGGTGAGGCTGGAGCTGACGGGACACTATACCTTTCAACGTGCTATTGACCTGACCGACAGAAACAGCAAGAGCTACAGGCATCAAATTCCCTATACGCCGCACCACACCGGATCGGCCACGCTGCTTCTTTCAACGGCATGGTTCAATCTTTCCTACACCCTTTTGGTCAGCGGCGAACGCTACGTGCTGCCGCTCAATCGTCCGGCAAACCGCCTGGCACCCTATACCGACCACAGCCTGGCACTCATGCACGAGTTTAAGCTCAAAGCCGTAACGCTGGGCCTCAAGGCCGAATTGCTCAACATCGCCAACACGCAATATGAAGTCATCCGAAACTATCCGATGCAGGGGCGCAGTTTTCGGACAGGGGCTTGGGTGAAGTGGTAAGGAAAAATGTATTATTTTTGCACCTTATTTTTAAAAATCTAAAAAGAATAAATATGTCTGAAATAAACAGGAAAACAGGAACATTTGCAGTGAAGAAAGGTCTTGCAGAAATGCTCAAGGGCGGAGTTATAATGGATGTTGTCAATCCCGAACACGCAAAAATTGCCGAAGAGGCGGGAGCCGTTGCAGTGATGGCGCTGGAACGCGTACCTTCGGATATTCGCGCTCAGGGAGGAGTGGCACGCATGTCCGATCCCGAAATGATTATCGATATTCAGAAAGCGGTATCCATACCCGTAATGGCAAAAGCCCGGATAGGACACACAGTTGAAGCCCGGATACTCGAGGCTCTGGATATTGATTTCATTGATGAGAGCGAAGTACTGACTC
>JAISAD010000185.1 GCA_031266895.1 Bacteroidales bacterium | reverse complement strand
GTAATACGCTACCAATACGATAATCATTTAGGCTCTGCCTGTTTAGAATTAGACGATACAGGAGACATAATAAGCTATGAAGAATACCATCCTTTCGGAACAACCAGCTATAGAAGTGGTAGAACAGAAATAGAAGTATCGCTAAAACGCTATAAATATTGTGGCAAAGAACGGGATGAAGAAACAGGATTATACTATTACGGCATGCGCTACTATGCTGCTTGGCTCTGCAGGTTTGTGAGCGTTGACCCTCTGCAGTTTAAATACCCACACTATACCCCATATCAATACGCGGGGAATAAGCCAATAACCTTTATTGATTTGGATGGGGGGGAAGAGGATAAGCCAAGAACGCATACCGAAATAAATACTTTTACAAATATCCAACCGATCAATACTTACACTAAAAATGGAAATACTTATCAAAGTGTAGATTACTCCTTCTATCAAACTACAACGACAACTGACAGCGAAACCTCTATGGTCTATTCGGCGCAAGAATCGTTATCGGCACAATTGACATTAAGATTTATTTCCCCTTCCGGTGAATGGGCTTTAGAATCTGTAGATTCATACACACATAATTTAACCGAAACATTTATTGAAAACACCACTCCAACTACAGATAATAGTTGGGGCGTGATGGATTATATTCATTTAGGTTTAGATCTTGTCGGATTAATTCCGGTAGTTGGAGAGTTCTTTGATGCCGCTAATGCTTTAGAAATTGCCGAGACAACGCTAAAAGAAAGTAGAAATCTTTGGCAATTAACAGAAAAGGGATCGTTATCTATAAAACATCATTCTAAATATGGAAATTTTTACAAAGGAACGGATAACTTGTGGTGGTCGGTAGATAAAGCAAAACATGGGGATAGCAGTTTTAAAGTTTTTCAGGAAAAAGATAAAGGATTAGAATGGATACACAATGCGGATAAATATGGAGATTTTATTACAAATCAACATAAAAGTAATACAGGTCAGTTTATTCCATGGAAAAATTTAAATACTGTCAAATGAATAAAATTTTAATACGCAACAATAATGGCTTTCCTTTTGAATGGGCTGATTTGGAATCATATTCTAATAGTCATGCTTTTCGAAAAGAAATATATTTAAAAACACAATTTGATGTTAAAAACAATCTTATTTTATTGTTTTATCTCTTATTTGGAAAGAGAATTAATAAGTTAGTTATATATGATAAATTATGGTGGGATTTTTGTATAGATACATGGGATATAATCCACAATACTTACAATTATGATATAGAAAATAAATTACCTGAAACAAGAACTTATCTAAAAATGCTTCAAGAAGCAAATATTCCTCGTTCATATTCAGGCTGTTGTACATGTAATGATTGGGATTTCTATTTAAAACTAGTGATAGATTGTGTGCTTAAGCAAATAGCATTGTACAGTCCTTTATTCTGTGATATTGACTATAATTATTTTTTCTATTTTCATGAAACGGGAAGTATTGGATTATATTATCATGAAAAGAATGCATTTATTATTAAAGTGCTTGATCAAGCTTATAGCAAATATATTGTAAATGGGTAGTGTACGATATGGGGTAGTGTACGATATTATGCTTTTTTGTTTTTACAGATATGATTTACACATACACAGCATATTACAGAACATACAGGAACAAAAAAAGGAATACTGGTGCTTCTTTTTTATCTTTGCATTCTCAAACACTTCATTTTCAAGGAGTGTTTTGGGCATAGTGTACGATATTATGCTTTTTTAACTCATTAATTATATAATGTGTTCATTGTCGGATATTTATTCCTTATTCAAGGAATGACTACATAATTATGTAGCCTGCATTTTTTTATATATCACCGTTTATTAATCTATTAACAGATAGGCCTCCTAAAATAGCCAATATTTCTTTGCGTTAGAGTAGAATAGTAAGGCTAAATCCGCTCGCATAAAATTACCACTCGCTTTTCATTTTGTAGAGTTACGCCAAAAAGGAAAATATTGCTTCCATCACGAATTTTGAGGCATTTTTTCAATGCTTCGGCAGAAAGAGGAAAATTACGCACCGCAACATTAGCGCATGGTACTGTTTTATGCAGATTTTTCAAATCGTTTTTATTAAATGGCAATACCGATTTTACTTGGTAGCAATGGCCGGGAAAGTTAACAATTGGGTAGCTGGAAGTGTAAAGGTGAGTATTTCGATGTAATGCTCCAATTCTGTAATGCACGGTCAATAATTTATAAGCTCCTGCTTTCATCAAAGCAGCATGTGGCTCATAAAGGTAGTCTGCTACGCCATCACTCAACTGCAAGGAGGCAGAGGCTTCCTCTTTCCAGCAGTAGCGAAACGGCATTTTTTGCGGCATAGCAAGATCAATTGCAGTGATAATTGGTTCATTATTAATATGCTGATTCTCAGAGATTTCGTAATTGTTAATAATAAACAGGATTTCTTTACATTCATTATGCATTGCTACAACATAAATTTCTGAAACTTCGGGCAATTGTCGTGATGTTGCTTTCAGGTCAATCATCGGCGATAATTTTATGATGACTCGTTTTCGACATTTCTTTAACAATAATTGCCTTATATGTAGTATATTAGGTTCGCATTGCATCAAGTCAGCCACTTTTCTCCCCTGTGCATTGCGCCGTGCAGGATCAAGGTAAATTGTGTCGGCAGGTTCACAAGAGGCTAAAAAGTCAGTAGCATCCGCATTCACAACTTTGATATTATTAAGCTGCAAAATAGCTGCATTGTGCTGTAAAATTACACATAATTCAGCCTGACGCTCTACGGCAATAACTTGCTGTATTTGACTGGAAAAAGCCATTGCATCAATACCAAAGCCTGCTGTAAGATCAAGCAATGTAGTGCCTTGTGCCAGCTTTGCCTTGTAATGTGCCGTCTCTTGCGAAGAGCATTGCTCCAATGCTAATGAATTTGGGTAACAGATTTGGGAATGTGCATAGAGCAACGGCAGCTTATTTTTAATTTTTTGTCTTCCGGCAATCTGTTGCAAGGCAAACGAAAAATCAACGTCATGTTGTGGACAGCCTTGCAAAGCTAAGCGCCGAATATCATCATCACGGTGATTTTCAATAAATTGCCATGTAATGCAGTTGTTCATTAGTGCATAAAACATTGTTTTTTTAATGCCTGTATCAACACTTGTTCATACGCTTCATTATCTTTTTTTATATAGCGTCGCTGAGTGATAATTTGTGCCAAATTAGGTAGATTATTTTCTTTCAATAGTTGTAAAGTATTGGGATGATGCTCTTTATCATAATAAAGCCTGTCAATATCCGCATCAGAATAGTTGTGGTAGGTTTCATGATGCACCAGTGCTTCCAAAGGTAATTTGTCGGTCAATTCAGGAGTTTCGGCTGGATAGCCAAATGCAATACAAGCCACAGGGATCACATTTTCAGGAAGTTGCAATACTTCGATAAATTTATCAACATTAAATGTAATCGTCCCCAGCCAACATAGACCAATGCCCAATGATTCGGCCGCCACACACGCATTTTGTGCCGCAATAATGGCATCAGTGAAAGCCCAATGGTAGCTTTGCAGGTTATTGTAAGCATCGGTTTGTGCATCCCGACAGGCACAATAGCGGTTAAAACGGTTAAAATCGGCGCAAAAGGTAAGAATCATCGGTGCATTGATAGCCATAGACTGATTGAAATGATAGGGTGCCATTCGGAGCATCATCTCCTTATCTTCAGTTACTATAATGCTGTATAACTGCATATTTCCCGTTGTTGAGCCATTGCAGGCTGCCCGTAAAATAGCCTCTTTGTGGGCAACTGTAATAGCTCGCTTTTCATATTTTCTAATACTGCGGTGTAATCTTATCGTCTCTAAAACATCCATAATATTAAATTTGGTTAAACAGTGTCTATTTTATTCACTTCAAATACGTATCCAACCATCGAAAAAATTCACGTTGCCATAAAATAGCATTCTGTGGTTGGGATACAAAATGATCTTCATCGGGAAAGAAGAGAAAACGGCTGGGAATGCCCTGTATTTGTGCCGCATTAAAAGCCTGCATTCCTTCTGTGTAGGGAATGCGAAAATCGTTGCCGCCGTGAATAACCAGAATTGGAGTATCCCATCGGCCGGCAAACTTGTGTGGTGAAAAGGAATAACTTTTCGGAATGGGGGTCTTCCAATAGGGGCCTTCAATGTCGTGGTTGGCAAAAAACAACTCTTCGGTAGTGCCGTACCAGCTTTCAAAATTGAACATGCCGCAGTGGGCAATAAAGGCTTTGAACCGTTTCTGATGATGACCTGCTAACCAATAGACTGAAAAGCCGCCGTAGCTTGCGCCTACAGCACCCAGCCTCTCTTTGTCAATATAGGGCTCTTTCGCTACAGCATCAATGGCCGACAGGTAGTCCTGCATATTTTGTCCGCCGTAATCTTTGCTGATTTGCTCGTTCCAGCGAGAACCGAAACCGGGCAATCCATGTCGATTGGGTGCTACAATAATGTAATCATGAGCTGCCATCATTTGAAAACACCAGCGAAAAGAGAAAAACTGACTTACTGCCTGCTGAGGTCCGCCTTGACAGTATAACAGGGCTGGGTATTTTTTAGTAGGATCAAAGTTGGGCGGATAGATAATCCATGTCAACATCTTTTGACCATCAGTGGTGGAAATCCATCGCTTTTCGGTTTTCCCCATTACGATTTTATCCAAAATTTCTTGATTGGTAAAAGTAAGTTGCTGTTCTTTCCCATTATTTAGGTTTATTGTAAAAATTTCTACCGGCAAAGCATGTGTGGTTTTGGTAACCACCAGCAATGTATCGGTTATTTGCAGCGAAGTGTAATCATGATCGCCGGAGGTAATTTGCTTGATAATTTTACTGTTCAGGTCAAGGCAATAAACTTGGTAGGTGGCTTCAATGCAACTAAGAAAATAAATTTTGTCGCCTTGAGCGTTCCAGACAAAATGGCTTGCATTATGGTCAAAATGTTCACTGTAATCAATAGTGATGGCAGTGGTAAAGTCATAAATAAAAAGACGCTGTTTATCAGACTCGTAGCCATCTGTTTTCATGCTCCACCACACCAATTTTGAGCCGTCCGGAGAGAAAACAGGATCCATATCGTAGCCCTTGTTGTTTGGGGTTATATTTTCGGTTTTTTGTGATTCCAAATCGTAAATAAAGATATCGCTATTAGTGCTTTCGGCAAAATCTTTACCACTTTTGCGTTTGCAACAGTAGGCGAGCTTTTTACCGTTGGGACTCCAAACAAATTGCTCCATACCACCTCCACTCGGTACGGGTGTGTGAAATTTTTCGTCTTTCAGCAGTTCAACCTTATATTTCATGGAGGGATACTCTGCAATAAAAGGATGGCTATAAGCGCCATCAGCCCAAGTGTTCCAGTGCCGATACATCAAATCGTCATAGATATAAGCGTTAGCTTTCGGCAAGTCGGGATAGAGATCAATGGCGGTGGTATCCAATTTCACATTTTTGACATAAAGCAAGTGTTTCATGTCGGGAGCATAAGCAAATCCGGTTACTCCACCATCAACGTCTGTAACTTGCCGTTTTTCAGAACCGTTGGGGTTGCACTCCCATATTTGCAAGTTACCGGAATTTTCCAGCAAATAGGCAATTTTTTGTCCGTCAGGCCGCCATACCGGTTGCATCTCGTCGTTGGCGGATGAGGTGATTTTGTGGGGTGTGCCGCCTGCGACAGGGATGGTATATATATCCGCGTTCCCCTTATTGAGTTTGTAGTCATAATATTTCACCATATAGAGCAGTGTTTGCCCATCCGGAGAACATTGCGGGGCACTTACACGACCAAAATGCCATAAAATCTCTTCTGTCAATATCCCTTTTGAAAAATCGGGTTCTTCACGGCTTTCTTTTGTAATTATCTCATCTCTGGATTGTCGTAAATGTGAACAAGCGCTTGTCATAATTCCTAAAAGCATTAAAAGTATGAAATTCTTTTTCATTGTAAAAATTCTCAATAGTTCACAGTCCAAAAATAGGGTCTTTGCTGTTTATTGCTCTCTAAAATGGCTTTCTTTTCTATTGCCTGGTATTCTGCAAAAGTAGCAATTTTTCTTTTCTTTTTAATGACCGGCTTTGCTATTGGTATTTCATCTGTAGCTGGAATAATCGAAGTAGCAGTATAAATTACCGAACCATTATTCATGTCTAATTCGAGGATAATACCGGGCAGTCCGCAATACCCGTCAGGTCCTATGGATCCGGTCATGTCAAGAGCAAACCATGCGATGATCCCTTTTTCACGCAATGAATCGTAATAATAAGCATTCATGCAAATGTGACCTGCAATCTCTTTCATGCCGTTTCTAATTTTCCAATTGATACAGTGTATTGAATCTTCAATTGCATACTCTTTGCCAAGTATTTTCACAATATCCAGCATCCGGTTGTTTTCCAAATCCCGATAAATGTAGAAATCTTCTTTACGCGAACTCCATTTCAGATATTCGTCTTCGTTAGGCAAATATTCGAAAAGCGTTTGGTTACTGTTGAATTTCAGGGTCGATTTTACCGTCCAATCGGATTCTCCCCACACGTATGTCAATCGTTCGCTATCGGTTTTGGGGATATGTTTGCAATTGGCTATTTTTTTTGTCCAGTTATGTATAACATCATAGTTGATAACCCCACTGCTTTGTGCAAAAACGCCACAAGAACTTCCAAACAATATTAGTGTTAAATAAACTGTTTTATTCATAATTTTAAGTTTTAACAGGACTTTTATTGAATCTTTTTTCTATTTGACTTTTCAAATCGGCATAAATCTTTATAATACCGATTGAATAATTGTTGCAAAAATACGATTTTTATTTAAAACCCTGTGTTTTGTGCAGTGCGTTCACACATTGCCGAGCCACAAGAAAAAAAACGAAAGTAATCCATGGTGTCGTATTGGTAGTAGTGAGGAAATTTATTCATCGTCTTCTCCCCAGATTTGCCTGTTTAACTCTTTGATTCTTTCGTGATTGGGAACAAAGCCACTTTCGCGACTGTAGCTGCCGCACTCTTCTACAGAGACATAGCCCTCCTGACCTGCCCACTTGCAGATATAGGGGCGGAAGAAAACGAATATCAAAAGTATAAATCTTTTGGAACGAAATAACAGCACCTTTGACTGTTACACGTTTATCATTTATTGTTGGCTTTTATTATTGCTTCTATATCTTTTGTAAATCCTGCGTACCAGCCACAGGAACTCCAAATAACCTGCTTTGTTTTCATATCTATGAGATACAGTTGAGGATATCCCTGACATTTACCCATTTTCTTGGACATATCATAAATCTCATCTCCAGCGTATGCACAGGCTACATCACATTTCAGGTTAAGATTTCTAACTACTTTACTCATTTTAGCCGTATCTTTATCGAAAACATTAATACTGATCATTTTAAGCAATGATTCGCTGTAGAGCGTGTCTATGGAGGACAGTTCACTCATTGCTTTCATACAGGGGTAACAACTGATATACCACATATCTATCAATAAAAATCGAGCATTTATGCTGTCGGAATAGATAGAATCGCCCGATAATAGAGGGAATTTCCATTCGGGCATAAAAAACAGAGAGTTCTGTTGCCCCTCTTGCGGTAAATTGTCTGCCCATGTATAGCCGTTTTTAGTTATGGATTGAACAATGGAGTCTCGAAAAGCAGAATCTTTTTTAGCCTGTTCTACAGCATATTGCCGGTCATATCCTTTTTTAAGGTCTTCAAACATAAAACTAATCGTATCCAAAATATCAGGATGGATATATTCGTAAAGCCTGTCTTCCAAAATATCTGTCTTGTCGTATATCCATTCTGTGTTAGCGAAAAGAAACGACGATTCAAAGTGAACCCAGTAAAAAGTTTTCCTGTCAAACTCAATTTCTGCGGTATTGTTCGAGGAAATATCATCATCGGGATAGAGTATTTTGTATCTGATATTTTTTTTATTAATTTTGGGAGGAATGCGTTGAAATTCACAAGTTTTCCAGAATTCTAAGGTGGCGCTGTCCACAGTCACAATCCAATAATAAAAACACTGGAGATCTATATCGTGTTTTGCATCATGGATTTTATCATTATAAGAATACAAAGTATGGTTATAAGTTTTCAGGTTATAAAACTCCGCAAGAGTATGCGCCGATTTGGAATAGATATCTGACCTGTAGGGGGAGTGAAGACAGGTTAAGTATTTAAGGTCTTTAGGGGTTGAGATAAAAAAAGTCTCTTGCTCCATTACACTCGTATCATTACCTTCTCGCTCTTCATTTTCTCTTATGTCGATGTTTCGCAATTTCACATATCCCGATTGCACTTTGTTTTGTTTTTCTACAAATTGGAGAAATAATTTTGGTATTTGCGCAAAAGCGCCATGAACACTAAAAAATATAGCAAGCAGTACAAGGCTATTTAATATATGAATTCGTTTTTTCATACTTTTGTTTTTTTTAATTTATACCATAAATTCTCTATAAGCGTTATTGCCTTCCTGTTTTCCTGTTCGTTGCGCGTACTGTCGTCCTGCTGTTTTTTTTTTCTTGTATCCACTTTCCAATGTGGCCTTTCTTTCTGCGCTGTTCATTGCCGCCTTTCTACGGAAAAATCGACGGCACAAAATTACTCATTTTTCGGTTACATCACATTTTTGGCGTGCATTATTATTTTTCTGATGCAGAAATACAAATAAAATTTTGCAGATCAGTTGTTTTTATGATAAAATTAGGATTGCAAAAACAATTAAATTGATATAAAATACTGATAATCGGTAAAAAAAATATTGACTTTATAAAATGAAAAGTAGTATCCTCTAAAACTGGAAATAGATAAAGGGTTGCATGTCGGCAGATACAAATTGATAGAGCAGAAAGACTGTTAAAACAGTGATGACAGCCTGTATCCAGAGTGGCAGCGAAGCGAAAACTAAACGATATTTGCGTTTCCAGCGGGCAGGCAGCCAATGGATGCTCATCCCCAGGATAAAGAGAAGAAACACTATTTTATATTCGTTCAATATTTTGGGAATCAAATCAATACGCCATTGTCCGCCAATCTGATTAACCATGCTTTTAGCCGTATTCCAAGCGGTGGCATTGGCTTCTACAGGGTTAAGATTGGACCCGGAACGGAAAAACAGTCGGGTGAAAGTGATAAACACAAAAGTAAGAAAGATAGACCACGAGCGTAGCGCCCATTTTACAGGCTTGCCTTTGCGGATAGTATTCACAATGCTTTCTATAATTGTGCCGATAAAAATAATACCTGTCCAAACGGCACCGATATTGAATGCCGAAAGCTGATAGAAACGGCTGAGCAATAAAAAGATAAAGAAAAGTGTTGCCGTACAGAATATTCTTTGCAGGGGTGTGCGGTTGCGCCAAAATTTGAAAATAAGAATGCCCGCGCCGTTTAAGCCGCCCCAAATCATAAAATTCCAGCTTGCTCCATGCCAGATCCCGCCTAACAGCATGGTATTCGTCAAATTAAGATTTGTTACAATTTTTTTCTTTGTTTTGGGTACGAAAAGAATAAAAACGGCGACCAGTATGGCTAAAGCTATAATAACGAAAGTAACTATAATATTTTGCGCTAAAAACAGGGCAACAGCAGCGATGGCAGCGATGCAAAGATAGGTACCGGCGGTTGCATTGCGATTGCCTCCCATTGGAATATAGAGGTAATCTTTGAGCCAGGAGGAGAGTGAAATATGCCACCGTTTCCAAAACGCACCCGCATTGGTAGCTTTGTAGGGCGAATTGAAGTTTACAGGCAAGTAGAAACCCATAAGCATGGCCACGCCGATAGCGATGTCGGTGTAGCCCGAAAAGTCGGCATACACTTGCAGCGAATAGAGAAATAGCGCCGATAGATTTTCAAAAGCAGTAAACAATTGCGGAAAGTTAAAAACCCTGTCCACAAAATTGACCGCCAGATAGTCGCTAAGAATAATTTTCTTAAGCAATCCGTTAAGTATCCAGAAGAGCGCAATTCCAAATTGGCGGCGCGACAGGAAAAATTTTTTGTAAAGCTGTGGCACAAACTCATTGGCACGGATAATTGGGCCAGCTACTAATTGCGGAAAAAAGGAGGTGTAAAACCCGAAATCGAAGATATTGGTAACGGCAGCCACTCTCTTGCGATAAACATCTACTATATAACTTATATTCTGGAAAGTAAAGAATGAAATGCCTACAGGAAGTAAAATTTTACCGGCATCAAAACGGTTGCTGTTCGTCCACTCATTGGTCCATTGCGCTAAATAGTTAATCACTTGAAAATCGCTGTGAGTTAGCGTGTTATAAATATCGGTAAGAAAGTAAGCATATTTAAAATAGAATAGTACCAGCAGATTCATCGCCACACCTATAATCATATAAAACTTGCGATGCCTCTGCCGGATAATCTTCTCCATTTTTTTGCATATAAAAAAACCGTAAATTGTTGACAGTATGAGTAACAGTACAAATAATCCGGATGTTTTATAGTAGAATAGCAAGCTCACAAAAAATAGAAATGTATTGCGCAACAGACGTTTTTTCTTCAATACGGTGAAACAGGCAAATACAACAGCAAAAAATGCCCAAAAATAAAACTGTGTAAAGAGTAATGGGTATTTTTCGTCAAAGGAAAACAGGTTGCTCAAAAAGGTAACGATATTTTGCTGTAGCATTGTTTTTTAATTATAACGGTCTTTTTATTATTTATCTCCTGCCTCTTTATCGTGTAAATTGCCTGCTATCCTGTTGTTTGCTTGCATAAAGGCATTGAAAAAGAGATCGCCCATGAGGTTATAGCCTTTGGCAGTGAAATGGATGCGATCGCGTTGCGCTAAATTTGCCAATCTCCAATGTTCCATGGATTTAAGTCCACCCATAATTTCAAATTGGTCCCAAACCGCGCCACCTGTCATGGCTGCCAGCCGATAAAAGACATCACGGGCATTCAGGCCGTACCGGTTGACGGCATACTTACTGCGTGAAATTCTTTTATAACTGTCGTTGTTCGTTATAAAAATAAAGGCGCATTCAGGATTAACCTGCTGTATAGTATGTATGAGCTGCAGATAATTATTTTTGAAACTTACGGTATCGAAATCTTTGCCTGACGCATCATTAATGCCCAGGCCGAAGATGACAAGGTCGGGTTTTAGCAGTTGCAAATCCTGTTCAAAGTAGGGACATTTCAGGAATGCCGGCACGGTAGCCCCATTCACGCCAATTGAGTGATAGGTGATTCCCGACCGCACATTATCTAAAAAAACACCGGTGAGAGTAAAGCGACTGTGGCTGTCGCAAGGCAGCACAATACGAAACGAATCGCGGACGGTTATATTAAACGTATAGCGCCGCAAAACACTGTCTATTTCATCGGGCTGTAAAAGATCGGAGTTTACTTTAATTGCCGGTATCACGCGCCCGCTGTCGGCATAACCCAGCAGAATAATTTTATCAATGCTGAAATCAACGGTGTGATCGGTAAGCAAGATCAGAATTTCATTAGTGGTATCAGCGGTTGAGACAGCGATGCCCGTAACACCGAGAGACTTTTGCGGAACTCTTTCCACATTGCGGCAGAGGTCAAATTCGCGGCTGGCCGACACGGTATAATCATGTGGATTATTACATCTTTTTGCGACCGAATAGGGAAAAATCATCCCTCTGCCTGCTGTCATATCAGGGTAAGCAGAGAGGATATTGGTACGGATACGATTGGGAAAAGTGCCGGCCTGTACATGCGATCCTCCGATATGAAGGATGTTAATATTCTCGCATTTACTCTCAATTACGGCATTAAACCGGATAAAAAAGGGTACCAGCAATGAGGTTTGGGAATCATACCAAAGAGTGTCGGCCTCAAAACGGGCAAACGAAAGCGAATCTATGGGGCGCAACAATTCGTCTTGTGCTATTACGGTTCTTATGCAAATAATTAATGATAAAAAAAATACGAATTTGTTCATTCTGCTTTATTCGAAAGGTGATTAGTGTCGGTAATAGCATTTTCCAGTTCATGCCAAAGTTTGTTAAATTGCTGTTTCGGCAAATCTTTACGCATCAGATAGAGTTCGTAGAGCGAGCGAAACGAGCGGCTAAGCATATTGCCGACCTTTTTCGCGCCGCCGGGAGTAAAATGTATATAATCGCTACCGGCCATCCCGTTACGCACCCAGGCGATCATCGAATTTTTACCGCCCATTACCTCATACAGATTCCAAAATGCCGCACCGTTTTCCGTGGCGGCTTCGTGCAATGCCTGCACAGTGGCAGGCAGATAAGTATAAGTACGCATTTCGCCTTGATAACGGGTGCACATATCCGAAGGGCCAATAAAGAGGATGCATGCCTGCGGACAGAGCTGTTTCAGGTATTGAATTTGGGTAACGATGCGTGCCTTGTAGTCATCTACTGCTTTTTGAGAGTTGATACTCGGCATGGAATTGCCTCCAAATTGCAGAATAATAAGCCTAATATCAAGCATTTGGTACGATTTTACCAGCAATGAATCATTGATACGGGTAAAAATCGTACCGGAACAGCCGCGCATGGGGATATTGTCCACCGCAACGCCGCCGTTGCCGTCCACCATAATGCCGTAAATATCGGCGCTGCCTTGCAAATTGAGTCGCAGGTTGCTTACAGGATTCTCAAATTGCCATTCCAGCAATTGCAGGCCGTTAGAGGCTGTTTGGCTTTGTTCATAGCCGGCTGCTTTGCTCTTCAGGGTAGCAGTAAAGCTGCTGCCATGCACATTCATCAGCAGTTTTACACTGCCAAAATGTTTTAAATTGCTGTCGATTTGTTCGCTTTTTGCTGCCGTTACATTAAAAGAGATCTCACTGTTCATGGTGAAACATTTAGCCATTGGGCCGTAAAGGCCATCCCGTCGCCGATCAGTTTCGCCGTAAGCAGCATAAGGAGTAGCCCCCCCTGCAGTATATTGCGATACCGAAGAGGTAGAAATATTTTGTATTAATGGCAACATGCCGGGTCCGCTGCCGCCAAATATTTCTTGAAAAAAGGAGCGAAGATTACAGGACAGCCGGTCTAATTCAATTTGAGAATCGCCATAATGCAGAACACGAACGGTGGTGCCCGACTGTTCTGCATTGCTCATTGTCTCAAAGAGAGGATCAAAGTAGGACAGGTTATTGCTAGGAAAATAGAATTTTGCAGGATTAACGGATAACTCTTTGACATAGTGCGCAATAGTATCCCTGGAATTTTGCAGGCAACTGTCGGCGGTTTTGTTGATTCCTAATAAGGAATCAATATCTGTGTCAGCTTCTTCGCTGTTGCGGGTTAGCACTTTTTCGAAAGATGGAAAACGCAAATGCAGCGAATCAATCGAAATTCCCTCTTTTGGAAAAAAGGCGCATATTAATGCCAACATCGTGATTACTATGATGATAAATAGTAAAACTTTATAGCTTTTCATTAAAAAAAGTCATTAGATTAAAAAGGCAACAAAAATAGAAAAAATTACTCAGCTGATAAAGATAAAGAAATAAAAAAAACGCTTAACCTAATGCCACATCCAAAATCATCATGATCACAAAACCGGCTAAAACCGAAATGGTGCCTGCATTGCTGTGTTCGCCCAGATGCGCTTCAGGGATAAGTTCTTCAATAACTACATACATCATAGCGCCGGCTGCAAACGACAAGAGCCAAGGCATTATCGGCGCAATAAAACCTGCAATGAGCAGCATAAGCATTCCAAAAATTGGCTCTACAACGCCAGACAGGCAGCCGTAGATAAATGATTTGCGTGCACTGATTCCCTCCTGACGCAATGGCAATGAAACGGCTGCCCCTTCAGGAAAATTCTGAATGCCAATGCCTAAAGCCAGCGCTACCGCCGAAGCATAGAGCGAATGGTCGCCGCTGTGCTGTGCGGCCAGGGCAAATGACAGTCCCACTGCCATTCCTTCAGGAATATTGTGCAGCGTTACGGCAGAGACCAGCAGCGTGGTGCGTTTCATGGAAGAGGAGAGACCCTCGCGTATATTGGTTTCAGGATGCAGATGCGGTATCAGGCGATCAAGCAGCAGCAGAAAAAGCACCCCCAACACAAAACCGCCTGCTGCCGGCAACCATCCTAATTCTCCACGTGCCTGTGCTTCTTCAATAGCCGGCGTCAACAGCCCGAATACCGAAGCCGCAATCATAATGCCGGCGGCAAACCCCAAAAAGAGAGTTTGCATTATTCGGTTTGTCTTTTTACGAAAGAAAAAAACCATGAAAGCCCCCAAACAGGTCATTAAAAAGATAAAACCAGTACCGCTTAATGCCCAGATGAAGGCTTGCTTCATAGTCAAAAATGATTTTTTAGGTTATGGCAAAAGATTATTCCTGCAACAGTGATTTGAACTTATTAAGTTCTTCCTGAGCCTTGTTTACTTCCTCTTTGACACGCTCAATTTCTACGCTTTTGTTCTTGATTTCCTGCTCTTTGTCACTCAACTGTTTTTCCAGTTTGGCTTTATCATTATTCAAGTCGGAAATTTTCTTGTTTAATTTTTCTAAACTGGAGGTAACCTTATCCAAAGCATGTTGTGCTTTAATCAGATTTTGTTCCACATGGTACCTGTTAATGTAGGCAGGCATTTCGTTCATGTACTGCAACATTTTGGCATACATGTCAGGATGATTTTCTGCATTTACATTAGCATAATCCAAAGTGGTAACATAAAGGTAGATCATGGTAACTTTATTGTCTTTTTTACCCTCTTCAGAAATTTTAACATAAATATTGGCATTGGCCACGCCAAAAGCAGGTAACAGCTGGTTGAGATAAACCGTAAAGCCGTCTTTACCTTTAGAAGGTTTGAGTCCAGCGCCTTTTTCCATGCGATCCTTAACGGCTGTCATTACCAAATCAACGCTTTTATCGTACATGGCCAGGGTGAATCCCTTAACAGGCTTTTTCTCATAGTCAAAGGAGGCTTCTTTTGCTGTTTGTGCTGATACATAAGTAATTGCGATAATAGCAACTACAACTAAACTACAGAACTTTTTCATAATTCAAAACTTTTAGATTGTTATAAACGTAAATTAAGATTTCTTTACTTTCGACTGCAAAGATACAAAATAAAGAAACACAAAAGAAGTTGCATCGAAATGCAACCTCTTTCCACACAGATAATGTGAATCAACTTAAAACTATATTTCGGTTAAACTATACTTCGGTTTCTGTAGCTACAGCCTCCATATTTCTGGTTGGCTGTACTGTTACTACAACATTGGCCGGATTTTCTACTACTGTAATATTCGGGATACTGATATCGCCCACTTTCACATATTCGTTGATTTCCAGAGAAGAAATGTCAACTTCAATATATTCTGGAATATGCTGCAATTCGCCTTTTACTTTCAATTTTCTCACCTTTTTAGCCAATTTGCCGCCGCGCAACACTCCCGGCGAGGTTCCGGTAACCTTTACCGGAATGCCAATAGTGATAGGTTTCCCCTCAATTACTTCCAGAAAATCAACATGGAGCAATTTGTCGGTGATGGCATGAAATTGACTGGCTTGGATAATGGCATTAAACTGCTTGCCGTCCAATTCTAAATTGGCATACAGCACTTCGGGCGTATATATCAGCTGTTTGAACTGATTTTCTTCTACAACAAACTGATATTGCTGTTTTCCGCCATAAAGTACGCACGGAACCATCCCTTGGGCTCTTTGCGTTTTTGCATCTTTTTTCCCTACGTTCTCCCTCAGAGAACCGCTAATAGATACTGATTTCATTATTGATTTTTTTTGATTAAAATTCGCCTCTAAAACAGGGTTGCAAAAGTACTATTTTTTTCAATATAAAGACATATTGCTATGTAAAAAAAAAGTATTATTTTTGCCGCTTGATTTTTAAACGTAAAACTAGACAAATATTTTATGGCAGCAATTGGCGAAATACGTAAGCACGGAGTGCTATTAATGGTCATCATAGGGATAGCCCTTTTGGCTTTTTTATTGGGAGACTTTAACAAGATTTCTACCTTTTTTTCGGATAAATATACGATGGGAAAGATAGATGGACAGAAGGTTGATGACCCTTACAGGGTATATTATGAACAAAATACAGACCTCTGGAAGTTTATGTACAATAAGGCTACTTTGGAAGAGAGCGAGACATATCAGATTCATGAAATTACATGGAATAGTTTAGTGAATGAGATGTTATTGGATAAGCAGTTGAAAGCATTAGGGCTGGAATATACAGACGAAATGAAAGAAAATGCCGTTTTGGAAATGATGGCCAGCCTGAGAACACAGGAACCCAACCAAATGCTCGCACAACTGGTAGATATATTGTCGAAGCAATACGGCATTGAAAATGCCATTAATATCATTACAAACATCGAAGATTATAAAAATGAAGAGGGCGCGCGGAGCATATATAATGCCTGCAAGGCAATTGAGCATTTTGATCTTATGGATAAAAAACAGAGGGCTTATTTCGCTTTAGCGCAGGGGTCGCTCTATTTTTCGGATGAGATGGCTAAAAAATTGACCGATGATAACCAAAGCGCTTTGGTAAAGCTGCTTTCGGTAACTGTAAATGCACCCGCTTTTGCTGAAATAAAAGCCAATGTTACAGATGCTGAAATGAAAGCCTATTATAATGAACATAAGGGCAAATTTGAAAATAAGCAGAGTCTGCGCGATATTGATGTGGCTATCTTTCCCGTTAATCCTACTCCCGAAGACATGCAGGCTATTGAAGATACTGTTAAGAGCAAGTATCAACGTTTTCTGGAAGCCTCTTCAATCGCCGAATTTAATATAGCAGAGTCGTTTCCGCCGTTAGACAGCCTTTATGTTACGGTTGATGATATTACGGCTGATGAGTTTGATTCCATTATTTTTAAGAGACCTGTAGGCTCTCTGATAGAGCCGTTTATATATCAAAACCAGACTTGGTATTTTGGGAAAGTGTATGGCGCGGCAATGCGTCCCGACTCTATTCAAGTGGCTTTTCTGGTGCTGGATTATAAGACGCAGGTTAACCCTAATTCCATGCGCAGTCGCAAGCAGGCTAAGGCTGAGTGCGACAGTTTAAAGCAGCTGATTGACAGCCAGCAAGCCTCTATTTTTCAGTTAACCCCCAACTATCTTGGCGGCCGTCAGGCTACCGATACTGTCATGTGGCTGCCCGAACGCGGTATTATCGGAAATCTGTATAGCGAATTGATAAATACTTCGCCTGGCGGCACTTATGTCTATAATGACAGGCAGGGCATTTATGTCATTTATCAGGTGCTGACTAAAACACCGATGAAGGAGAAGCGCCTTTATGCCCTCTATCCATTTGAAATTAAGGCTTCGGATGCTACTGTTAAGCAGATTAAGGCGGATGCCACGCAGTTGATGACTTCCAGCAATACTATAGACCTTTTTACGGAAAATACCGGCAAGCAGGGGATCCAGGTGATTAAGGGAGTGGATGTGACTTCAATGGCCGCTACCATAGGGCAGTTGCCCAATTGTCGCACTGTTGTAAGCTGGGCATTTAACGATGAGACCAAACTTGGCGCAATTTCCGATGTATATAATTTGAGCAATAATAATATGTATGCCGTAGCGGCTTTAAGAACCGTAAAAAACAAGGGAGTGCCTAAGTTTGAAGAGATAAAAACGGCTATAGAACAGGAGATGCTTGACGCTAAAAAAGTGGATTTGGTAGCTGAAAAAATAAGAGCCGAATTGGCTTCCAGTAATGATTATGCCGCATTGGCACAAAAATGGGGTGCCAGGTTTACCGACAGTACCATGCTCACTTTTACGGGTGAGATTTATCAGAATGCAGGTGTTGAGAACAGTGCTATCGGTAAAATTTTCACACTGCCCGCAACGGCTCAAAACGAAGTGGTAACCGGAAAGTTTAATGTTTACGCTATCTCTGTCTATAAGGAAGAGAAGGCAAATTCTACATCTGATATGAAGGCCATCCTGAGAAATATGGTGCTTGGCGGAGGCCGAAATGAGATGTCTATTTTAGAAGGATTAAAAGATAAAGTTCCCATTTTAGACAGGCGCTATGTCTTTTATGCACAGTAAAAGAGTAATGAAGAGTAGTTTGATTTTTTCATTTTAATGGAGGTTGCCTCAATAAGAGGTAGCCTTTTTTTTATGCTTCAACCGTATAAGCTGCCGCTTCCTTCATTAAATCGAAGTAGTGAAAATGCATTCCGGCAATGAAATTCTCCTTAATGTCATCTATATCTTTCTTGTTTTCTGCTGAGAGAACAATGTCGTAAATGCCGGCACGTTTGGCCGCCAGAATCTTCTCTTTTATGCCTCCCACAGGCAACAGTTTGCCGCGCAGGGTAATTTCGCCCGTCATGGCTACTTTGGCACGCACTTTGCGCTGTGTAAATGAGGAGATGAGCGAAGTAAGAATAGTGATGCCTGCAGACGGTCCATCTTTTGGAGTAGAACCTTCGGGCACGTGGATGTGTACTTTCCTTTCGCTAAACAGCATAGGAGCAATGCCATACTCTTCGGCATGAGCTTTCAAATATTCGTAGGCAATAGTAACCGACTCCTTCATCACATCACCCAGGTTGCCGGTCATGGTCAGTCCTTCTTTTCCGGCGCTGACAATGGATTCCACGAACAGGATTTCGCCGCCTGCGGCTGTCCATGCCAGTCCGGTGGCCACTCCCAGCACGCTGTTGTCTATGGAGCGCTCTTTTTGGAATATGGGCGCACCCAAAATCTGCTGCAAGTGTTTTGGTATAATGTCGGTCTCTTCCAATGCTCCTTCTTGTACCAGCAGGGCCGCTCGATTGCGGATAATTTTAGCCACGGTTTTTTCGAGTGTTCGCACTCCCGATTCGCGCGTGTAGTCGCTAATAATGGCTTCTATAATGGAATCGCTAAAGGCTACCTCCTGCTCACTCAATCCATGTTCTTTCAATTGCTTGGGAATCAGATGCTTTTTTGCTATCTCTATCTTCTCCTCGATCAGATAGCCGGCAATATCAATCACCTCCATTCGGTCTAACAGCGCAGGATGTATATTGCTTAAATTGTTGGCTGTAGCAATAAAAAGCACATGCGACAAGTCATAATCAGCTTCAAGGTAATTGTCGTGAAAAGCAAAGTTTTGCTCAGGATCAAGTACTTCAAGCAGTGCGGCAGAGGGGTCTCCCTGCACGTTCATTCCCAATACTTTGTCAATCTCATCCAGCACAAAAACGGGATTGGAATAGCCGGCTTTACGAATATTTTGAATAATTCGTCCGGGCATAGCCCCGATATAAGTGCGGCGATGGCCTCTAATTTCGGACTCGTCGCGCAGCCCGCCCAGCGAAATTCGCACATATTTGCGTCCTATGGCTTCGGCAATGGAGCGGCCCAGCGAGGTTTTGCCTACGCCCGGAGGACCGGCTAAGCAGAGTATCGGCGATTTCATATCGCCTTTCAGTTTAAGAACAGCCAGATATTCGATAATGCGCTCTTTTACCTTATCCAGCCCGAAATGATCTTTATCCAGCACTTTGCGCGCCTGTTCCAAATTAAACTTGTCAACACTGAACTCATTCCAGGGCAGTTCGGCCATCAATTCCAGATAATTAAGCTGCACAGAGTAGTCGGGCGACATAGGATTGGTGCGCTGCAGTTTTTGCATCTCTTTATCAAACAGTGCCTTTGTGTCGGCACTCCACTTTTTACTCTTAACTTTTTCTTTCAATTCTTCCGCAGCTTTTTCTGCCGGCGAGCCACCCAGCTCCTGCTGAATGGTTTTCATCTGTTCCGTGAGATAATATTCGCGCTGCTGCTTGTCCATTTCCTGCCTTGATTTGTGTTGAATCTGGTTCTTCAACTCTTGCATCTGCAAGTCTCTGTGAAGAAATTTCAGCACCATTTGTGCACGCAACTCCATGTCGTCGGTTTCCAGAATTTCCTGTTTTTCGGACACGGAAGCCGACAGGTTAGAGGCGATGAAATGAATTAAAAAGAGGGGACTTTCAAGATTATTCAAGGCAAAAATTGTCTCGCTGGATGTATTGGGCGACAGTTTAATAAAGGCTGCCGCTGCATCGCGAATGGAGTCGATAAGCGCCTTGAATTTCTTGCACGCATTCAATTCCTCACTGTTGATGCTGCTTCCCATTTCGCTTACGCGTGCCATATAATAAGGCTCTGTCTGTGTCAATTCCAGCACATTAAACCGCTTTATACCCTGCACAATAATGGTAGCGCTGCCATCCGGCATTGTGATAAATTTGAGAATGCGTGCCATTGTTCCCACCGAATAGATATCGGCAAGAGCGGGCTCTTCCACATCGTTATCTTTTTGCGCCACCACTCCTATAGGGGAGGTGTTTCGCGAGTAGTCCTGCACTAATTTAATAGATCTGTTGCGCCCTACCGTAATAGGAATAATCATGCTGGGGAAAAGTACCGTGTTTCGCAACGGCAATATAGGCAGCACATCGGGGATGCGCTCTTTGTTTAATGACGCTTCATCTTCCAAAGAAAAAAGCGGAATAAAATGTGATTCGTTATTAATAAATTCGTTTATTAAATTCTGTTCTTCCATTATTTCTACTGTAAAAATGTAAACTCTGCTGTCAACTTCTTTTAAGAAACAAAATTTTTAAGATTCTGTTCATTTACAGGGGAGAAGATATAAACACACACTGCATCAGAGGGCTGTTGCATTAATCTCGCGAATGTGATATTGCCGTCCTGTCAACCTCAATTTGCCGGCTCGTTAACGCGAATGCATTTCCCGAACAGCTGAAACTGATTCAGCAACTGGATAAAGAGGATAAAAAAAACCGTCTTCCATATTATGGATAAAATGCTTACTACTAAAGAGTTCAAAGACTTCTTTAATAAAAATATCGCTGCGCTGTAAAGCAAAAAAACAGACCACTCCGGTGCAGGTTGGTTGCCCGATTTTAAGCCCTGGCTTACAGGTGAAAAATGAGTAGCTACTAAAAAAAAATTGAGTGGCTACTCGTTTAGAATTTAGTAGCTACTAAAAAAAAATAAGTAGCTACTCATTTTGCCTGCAGGAAATCGGCATTGCAAGGCCTGTTTCTTGAGATATTGCATGGCAAATCATAAGAAACAGGCCACTTGTTATGACAAAAGTTATACTCCCAAACGACTCCCTAGGCAGGCTCTTATTGCGTTTTATAACTTGCTGTATATCAGTCCTCAAAAAACGAGTATTCGTTTTACCCAAAACCAATACTCGTTTTACCTAAAACGAATATTCATTTTACTAAAAACGAATACTCATTTTACTGAAAACGAATACTCGTTTTTATTGAACCGATTATAGCTTTTCAAATTTAAGATTATTAAGCATGGTTTTGAGTTCTGCTCCGGGGCGAAATGCCACCTTTTTGATTTTAATCATGGAAGCATTGAATGGCCTCCGTTTCCACACCTTCGCTGCCTGTGCTGATTTGAAATGACCCGAAATCATCCAGACGGACAATCTCTCCCTCCGAGAGATGTTCTACCAACACTTCGAGGGCTACCAGCACTGCCTGCGTGTCGGCAGTGCTTACCGTGCACGCTGTGCAATCTCTTTGTCCAGGGCTTTGATGTCTGTGTTGCCGGTGCTTCTGATATCGGCAGACTTCATAATATTCAGGTGCAATAGCGGACACTACCGAATTTGAGTAAATGTGTTTCAGAATAAAATATTGTTTTTAATTCTTTTTGGAAAGTCGCTTTAAAAACTTGTCCACATTGAGAATATCTTTATAGTTTTCCTGATTCTCATTTTTCCGTATAATTATATTTTTATAACTATCTGAAAAATAGATATTTCCATCAGGAGAAATGGCATATACTCTAATGGTAGGGATTATGTCCAACATCTTTTTTGCATAATCATAATCCTCCTGTTTTTTGTTTTCACGAATATCATAATACAATAAAATGGATTTATACCAACTAAAAGAAAATGTCTCTTTTGGGGCAAAAAGAACTCTAATAAATGGTGGTTCTGGAAAAGGAACATGTTTTAAAACATAAGTTTTTCCTTTGTAACTGTAAAAACAACCAAAAGACCACTCACAATAATTAATTGGGAAAAAAGTATCGCATTCATTTGTAATTGTTATATAGAATATCGCATTAGGTCCAGTATCTAAAAAAGAATCGAAAGTGCTTTTTGAAAAATCTTTGGACAAAACCACTGAAATTTGACTTAATGCCAATGTGTCTAAATCTATTTTTATTTGAGGGTACGTATTTGTTATCAATAAGATGCAAATACATAAGATTAACATTTTTCTCATCTTAGGTAAAAAACTAAAATTTAAGACCATATTTTTGGCCATAACCAATAACAAAATTTTGGAATGAGTTTCGAGTTTTAGAATAAGTTGGATCTGACATTTGTGTTTTGACAGCTCTTTGTTCCATTTGTGCCTTACCCAAAGAGGTGTTCAGTCCAGCTTTAATGTCATCTACATGTTGTTTCTCATGAGAAAAAAGGTTTTTAATTTCATTAAAATGGTCTGATATGTTAGCTTTTTTATTTGGCTCTAAAATAAGAGATATTGTTTTTGACCCAGCATGCGTTGTCATGCCTG
>JAISAD010000159.1 GCA_031266895.1 Bacteroidales bacterium | reverse complement strand
GGACAACCTGCCGGCAAGCTGGCAGAGGCGATGGCAGTTGCATTTGGCTCTTTTGAGAATTTTCAAAAAGAATTTGAAACAGCTGGCACAGGACTGTTCGGTTCGGGCTGGGTGTGGTTAGCTGCCGACCAGGAGGGCAAACTTTCTATTCACAAGGAGGCTAACGCAGGAAATCCGATCACCCGGGGCTTAAAGCCATTGCTGGGCTTCGATGTATGGGAACACTCCTATTATCTTGACTATCAAAATCGCCGCGCTGACCATTTAAAAGCATTGTGGCAAATAGTCAATTGGGATGCAGTGAATGGAAGGTATTAGAACTTTGCGTTTATGCTCAAATAAAAACTTGCCGGAGTTCACCGTAATGGTGAAAGGTGTGGTTATAGGTGGAAATGCACCTATGGCCATTCAGTCCATGACCAATACCGATACTATGGATGTGGCTGCTACGGTGGCACAATGTCGGCGCATTGCCGATGCCGGCGCCGATTTAGTGCGCATTACCGTGCCTTCCATGCGTGAGGTGGCAGCCATGCAAGCCATTAAAAAGGAGTTGCATGCCGCTGGCTATGACATTCCGCTGATTGCCGATGTTCACTTTAATCCGCAGGTAGCTGTGTCTATGGCTGCAATTGCCGATAAGGTGCGGATTAATCCGGGTAACTATAGCGATCGGGTAGGAAAAAAAAAGGAGTGGACTGAGACAGAGTACAGGCAGTCGCTGACGCGGATGGCTGAAAAAGCCCAGTCGCTCTTTGAGATGTGTCGGAAACACGGTACGGCCATTCGGATAGGAGTCAATCACGGTTCGCTGAGCAGTCGCATTATAAGTCGTTTTGGCAATACGCCGCAAGCTATGGCAATGTCGGCAATGGAATGGATGGAGGTGTGTCGGCAATTCAATTTCCATCAGGTTGTCTTTTCTATGAAATCAAGTAATGTGCTTACAATGATTGAAGCTACTATGCTATTATACAGCATGATGCAGGAAAAAAAACTGGCCTATCCTCTGCATATCGGCGTTACGGAAACGGGTAATGGTTTGGAGGGGCGCGCTAAATCAGCAGCAGGCATTGGAGCATTGCTTCTGTCAGGCATTGGCAATACGGTACGTGTATCGCTGACAGAACCTCCTGAAAATGAGGTAGTTTTTGCTAAATTGCTGCTGGAAGAGCTAGTGCAAATAGAGTATTGCAACTATACTTTTTTCGATGGAGTGTTGCATTATGCCGAACCTAAAACGGACAAAGTGAGACTTGTAGCACAAGCGGCAGCCTTGTGCGGCTATCTGCACTATTATCACAAAGTCAAAAAGTTAGTGATTGAAAATCCAAATTTTTCTACAACAGAGAATCAGGCGTTAGCCGACATTATTTTACAGGCCTGCCGCATTAAAATGAGTAAAACGGAATTTATATCCTGCCCTTCGTGCGGGCGCACGCAGTACAATATTACCGAAGTATTGGAGAAAGTAAAAGCACAGTTTGGTCATTATCCTAATCTGAAAATTGGAGTGATGGGCTGCATTGTAAACGGGCCGGGCGAAATGGCCGATGCCGATTTTGGCATTGTAGGCGGCACAAAGGATAAGGTGGCCGTTTTTCGAGGCAAAGAGCGGGTATCAAACTTTATCTCTGTTGAAGAGGCGCTTTTGTTATTGCAGCAAATTATGGCTTAATTTTTGTGTTTCTCTCTTTCTGCCAAACATATACCCTAATTCGATGCCAAACTGCCAATAAGAACCGTTGGAGAGAATTTGTGTGTCCAAAACCTCTTGTCCTTTATTCCAGTTAAAATACCCATAAGCATATTTACAAACCTTCAATAACCCGAAATGATATGCTCCAAACAGAGCAATGCCCATATTAAATTTGGTAAGATATTGTAGTGTTATTTTGCTGGATACAAAAACATTAAATGGAGTTTCGATGGGCTCCTCAAAATCAAGATGCCAGTAATAGGATTCTGCAACCGATATTTCATCTATTTGGCCGCCTCTATCGGAATAGAGGGCAAAATTGACGCCACTTTGCAAGTTAATAAAAATCCTGTTTTGCCACACATTGCGGTTATAGCCCACTGTTATGGGTACGGTTATAGCATCGTAAGTGTTTAATGACCACTTTTTCTTGTAGAAGAGATGAGGTTGAATTGAGCGTAGTTTATAGCAAAACATATATTGGTAATAACCCAGGCCTGAAGAGACAAATACGCCATTATCCCACATCTTGCTAACGTTAAGATTCACCATAGGATTGGCAAAATTCACATATAAACTGGATTTAAGAAAGAAATTATCGTTTTCTGCAAGATGGAATACATCATAATGCCACCCCAAAGCTATCCCAACATAATAACTTTGGCTAAACGATGAAGTCGTAACAGACAAAAACAAGGCGAAAAATAATAGGCGCGTTTTCATTGTTTTTTCTTCTTTTTGCCGAATTTATACCCCAATTCTATGCCGAATTGCCAATAGGAGCCGTTAGACATAATTTTTGTATCCAATACCTCTTCTCCGTTATTCCAATCAAAGTGTCCATAAGCATTTTGCCACACCCGCATTAGTCCCGCATGATATGCTCCAAAAATGGAAATCCCCATACCGAATTTAGTAAAATATTGCAAGGAAATTTTATTGGATATTAATACATTAAAATGGGTTTCAATAGGCGCTTCAAAATTAATAATGTTAGACATTGACTGATTTTCATGTGCTTCCGTTCCTTCACCTTGTCCGTTATCTTCGTCAAAATAAATATCAAAACCAAAACCACTTTGCACTTTTAATAAAAGCCGTTTTTTCCATAAATTAATATTGTATCCTCCTGTAATGGGAATAGAAATGGCATTATGAGCTACATGTAAACCGGTGGATAAAGCCGTTATATTATCAATGGGTTGAAGTAAAAACATGGTAGGAGTAAACAAAAATCTGTAATATCCTACTCCTGTTGATACTTCCGCACCGTTTTCAAATAAAACACTGAACTCTAAATTTGCCGATGGGTTTATAATATCAATATGTTTGGTAGATAGATGTTTATTGGTTTCACTCAAAGTAAAAATATCCTGATGCCAACCCACGGATGCTCCAATATAGTAATTTTGGCCGAAAGAGGAAGTTATAATAGACAAAAACAAGGCGAAAAATAATAGGCGCGTTTTCATTGTTTTTTCTTCTTTTTGCCGAATTTATATCCTAATTCTATGCCGAATTGCCAATAAGAACCGTTAGAACTGATTTTAGTGTCTAATATTTCCGAACCTTGATTCCAAATTGGAGGATTAGCACGATCTACTTGCCACTCTATAGGGTCTTCTTCATTTTTCCATTCAAAATGACCTGATATATTCTGCCATACCGGTATAAGCCCTGCATGATATGCGCCAAATATAGCAATACCCATATTAAATTTGGTGTAGTATTGTAAAACCAGTCTATTAGAAATAAGAATATTAAAATGGGGTATCCTTGTGTTTGCCGATAAATATGTCCACTCTGCTACAGAGCCGGAATATTGACCAAAATCGCGTTCCCATCTTGCATAATCTATCTCCGAAAAATAAATGTCAAAATCAAGTCCACTTTGCACTTTAAAAAATAGTCTATTAT
>JAISAD010000061.1 GCA_031266895.1 Bacteroidales bacterium | reverse complement strand
GACATTGGCAGGAGCTGCGGCATCGGCACCCATCTCACCTGCCACGTGGCGCGGCACACCTTTGCCACCCTCTCCCTGCAGCTGGGCATCCCGATAGAGGTAGTGAGCAGGCTGCTGGGACACACCAGCCTGAAAACTACCCTGATCTACGCTAAAGTCGTGGACGAGGTAAAGGTCAGAGAGATGAAAAAGTGGGATTGAAGAGGGGAAAAGAGAAGGGATTTTGTTTCCTTGCAGGCAATTGGAAAATTTCATGTATCTTTGCAATGTTAAAAAATAAGGCTAAAATGAACAGGATAATCGTTGTTTTTTTAATACTTTTCGCTTGGATATCCTTGCCCGCACAGCTGCTGACCGGTTATTATGATGCTGCCGATAATAAGTCGGGAGAAGCATTGCGTTTGGCGTTGCACAATATTATTAATAACCATACCTCCCTTTCTTATAGTGCGCTTTGGACAGCATTTTATACTACCGATGTGCTGCCCAATAACCCTAATCAAATCTGGGATATGTACTCCAATTGCAATTTTACATACTCTAACAATCAGTGCGGTAACTACCAAAACGAGTGCGATTGCTATAATCGCGAACATTCGATGCCAAAAAGCTGGTTTGATGATCAGTATCCGATGTACACGGACCTGTTTCATGTATATCCCACCGATGGCAAGGTAAACAGCATGAGATCGAATTATCCTTTTGGCGAAGTGGGGAACGCAACTTATGTCAGCGCAAATGGCGGCTCCAAGCTTGGTTCGGCACGCAGTGGGTTGGGGTATTCGGGAACAGTATTTGAGCCGATTGATGAATATAAGGGCGATTTTGCACGTACTTACTTTTATATGTCCACCTGTTATCGCAACAAACGACTGGATTATGAGAACGGAAGTACCATGTTTAACGGAGCGCGACTGAAAGCGTGGGCAGTCAAGATGTTAATTACATGGAATAACGAAGACCCTGTGAGCGAAAAAGAAATTAACCGCAATAATGCTGTCTATGCGCTGCAGCAAAACCGCAATCCTTTTATTGACCATCCGGAATTGGCAGGACTGATTTGGGGAGCGGATTCGGTGAATAAGTTTCATCCAAATGGAAGTAGCGGAGGCGACACCTCACATACCGACAGTTCAGCCATTGTTGGCGTTATTTTACCTGTAGCTACTCTCTATCCTAATCCGGCGACTACGCATCTCAATGTAGTAATGCCCATTCACAGCAATGCCCATATCATAATTTATAATATGATGGGGAAGGCAGTGCTTAATGACAAAATGAGCGGATACTCCAAGATAATTGACCTGAGTGAACTGCTTTCCGGAGTCTATTTCTTGAAAATAAAGGAGCAAAACCGTGCAAAAACCTATAAGATTATAGTGATAAATTAATTTGAAAACAACAGGTTTTTTCTGAATGCTCGTCTGATGTTATGCTGCAAACGCAGCCACAAACAAGCATTTTTAATGCTTCAAATAATTGTTGTGAAATTTCAAAATCTTATTCCATAAATGCACGCGCTCAATGCCCATTACGTTATGATCGTGATTGGGATAGACGAAATAATCGAGTTCCACCCCCTTTTCAATTGCAGCATTAAGAAGTTGCAGTGTGTTTTGCCACACCACAGTATGGTCTTGTCCATCGTGTATTACCAGTAGCGGAGTTTTAATCTTATCTACCTTGTTGAGAATGTTGGCTTTTTCGTAGCCGTCAGGATTCTCTTGCGGAGTGTCCATATAGCGTTCGCCGTACATCACTTCATACTTGCTCCAATCAACCACCGGTCCACCACAGGTTGCTGCATGAAACGCATCGGGATAGGCAGTAAGCAGCGAAAGCGTCATAAAGCCGCCATAACTCCAGCCGTCCAAATCAATATGATTATTATCCACAAAAGGCTTGGATTTCAGCCAATTAACGCCGCACATCTGATCTTCGACTTCTTTTACACCCAAATTGCGATGAATGCACTTTTCAAACTCGGCGCCCCGATTGTTTGTGCCGCGATTATCCAGGGAAAATACAATATAACCCTGTTGTGCCATATAGTGCAGAAAAACGCCCCCACTCATAAAAGTGTTGGTAACCAATTGCGAATGCGGTCCGCCATAGACGTAAAGAAATACCGGATATTTCTTAGTACTGTCAAAGTCCAGCGGCAAGATCAGCCGACAATAGAGGTCGTCCCCGGCCTTGTTTTTAATAGAAAAAATGCTCACATTACCCAAATTGCAATCACTGTAAGGATTTTTAGAATTTAGCAGTTCGCGACTTGTTTTCCCGTCGCTGCTGCGGAGCATAATGCGTCTTGGCGTGGTTAAATTGGAAAAATAGTCTATAAAAAAACTCATATCGCTGTTGAAATTTGGGAAATGGCTACCCGCTTCCGGAGTCAAATTCTGCAATGCCCCATTTTTCATATTCAAGCAATAGACGTAACTGTCGGTTGGAGCATTCCTGTTCGTAACAAAGTAGAGAAACTGCTCTTTAGCATCCAGACCCAGCAACTCCATAACGGGGAATTTGCCCGAAGTGAGCTGTTTCAGCAATTTGCCGCTGGCATCATACAGGTAACAATGATTGTAGCCATCACGGTCGCTTTGCCAGATAAAATTCCCATTTTTCAGAAATAGAGGGCGGGCTTGCGGTTCTACGTAACGGGAATCGCGTTCTTCAACCAGCGTAGCCGTCCTTTGACCGTTTATTACATCGTAACGTATTAGTTTAGAATGATTTTGAGCGCGATTCAAATGAGTAATGTAAACATACTTCTCATCTGGAGAGAAAGTAACATTTGTCAAAAATTCTCCATCATTAAAATCGGTATTCAAATAGTGGTAAACCGTTTTTCCTGTTTCAAATGACTTTTTTACATCAAAAATACCCACTTTTACCTGATGACTTGTGCGACCGGCCATTGGATATTTTATCATGTTAACAGTAGCAATGGGCGTTGTTACGTCCACTAACGGGTAATCCTCCACCATGCTTTCATCCATTCTGTAAAAAGCAATAAAATTGCCATTGGGCGAAAAATATTGTCCTTCATTAATGCCCCATTCGCTGCGATGTACCGTTTGACCCAACACAATATGCGTCCCCGTATCGGGACAGAGCAGCAGGCAAGCCATGTTATAGTTGCCATTTAACACTTGCACAGCATTATCTTTTTCAATTACTTGCAGTTGATGGGCTAAATCTTGCGCAATCACCTCATTATGGGGGAATTTAATCGGCTTATCTCCTGTTTTCCATAAGATATCAAGTTGAGGAAACCAGAGCCTGTTTTCGTCCATCCATTGAAAAGAGGGCATCCGACTCAATTTTTCATCAGGAAATTGAGCTTGCAGATAACTTAAATCGCTCATCACCGTTTTTTTACCCGTTTTAGCTTCTACCAGATATATAGTGTCGCCACGGATAAAGCTATAGAAGCTTCCATTGGGACGCCAAACAAGGTTTTGAATATTGTCAAAGCGATATTTGCCTTGAAAAATGCCTTTCAAGTCAATGGCTTGTTGTGCGGCAGCCGTGTTCACACCCAGAGCGCACAATAAAATTGCAATAAGTTTTTTCATTCGATTTTTATTAAAAATTACATTCATAAATATTTTTTTAAGGGAAGCATTAAAAAACATCCCATTAAAGTATCTTCCAAAATGCGATAGTACTCTCTATATTGTAGCTTTATATCTTTTAATAAAACATATTCCGAATTGATAATTTTACGAGGATTTGAACTACAGAGAATAAAGCGCGTACCTTTGTTTTCGATAAGCCAGTGCACCTCATCCATTAACTCAGGAATTTGCTGTATTTCATCCAAAACAACCAATTGCCTGGGGTTACTCAATACGCTTTCTCGAATCAGTGTTCGTTTTTTATTCAATCGCATATAATCCACTGTCAGTGCCAAATCAAACCAAAGCGCATCCGGAAATCGAGTTTGCAGCAATGCATTTTCTCCTGTCTGCTTAGTTCCCCATAAAAAGAAACTTCCCTGTTTTGCCTTTTCAAAATTCAATTTTCTTTGATACATAAGTTAAAAAATCGTACGATTTGCGCTTGCAAAGATACAAGTTATATTTTAATCTTAATTTAAAGTTTTTTTCCGAAAGCAGTGCCGGTTTTGAAATGCAGCCTTTTCTTTTGTCTGTTTAAAAGGCTGTGAATAATGAAAAAGAGCAAAATTCCAAACCAGGCAGCAAAAGAGAACCATAAGGCAATTATGATGTCCGGACGTTCAAAAAAGAGTTCTATATGCGTTTCGCCCTTCGGGACGTTTATAGATATAAGTGAATGATTTAAGATGTCGATTTTCAACAATTTTCCTTCTTTTGTACGTGCTTTCCAGCCCGGATAGTAATTTTGACAAATTACCAACGGACGGGCGCAGGCAGCGCGGGTGTACATTGTTATATGGGTGGGGTCAAAACGGGAAATGGTAAGGGTTGCACTGTCAGAATTACTGTAAACAGCCGCCTCTTCCGGATTATGAGTATAAGCGGTATCAAGCGAAAAGAGTATCGGATTTTCCGTATAAATCACACTTTTCGGAAAAAAAGCTACCGCAGGCAGCAAAATCTCCTTTTGGTTCTCTATGTAAGGCGCTCGCAATACTCGATGAGATGTCAATTGCATGGGATTGCAGCCATAAAACTCTACCTCTTTAGCCAGCTGTCCCAAATTGAGCCAGCAATGCCCCCAATCGGCTTCGTGCACCATCTCAATGGCAGAAGTAACCCGTTGTGGTATTGGGTAATTTTTAGGCTGACGGGCTAACAATGCCGCAAATTGGCGGTTGGTATAGTTTCTGTCAAACCCGGTATGCCTGAGGCATAATGCAGCATTAACTGCCATTTCGAGTAGCCACATGGCAACAATAAACGACAGTCGCCAAGATACTTTCTTCCAACCCAACCCAATCCACATTAACCCGAAAAACAGCAACTGCATCACCGCACAAAACAGTAATTTTTGTGTAAAAGGATTTTTTACAATGAGACAAATTATAGCTATAATCAGGCAAGCCGTCATACAGGATAATACGAAAATAATCAGTGACTTACGATATTTTGAAAAGTCTCCAATCACCTCATCCAGTCCTTTGGCGGCCAGCAGCAGCAGAGCTATGATGGCAAAAATGCGGAAAAGAGGAGGCATGCGAATAAAATTCATCATTGGCATCCATTCAAAAACCCAGCGATGCAGAGGCAACAGGTTGCCGAAAGAGAGTAAAAAGCAGAAAAGCCCCCAATAGAGCAAAACTTTGAATATGCCATCTTTTGCTTTGGTTATTCCTGTCGCGGCAAAAAAGAGAGTCAAAAGTCCAATATAAATTGATCCCATCGAAATATCGGTCATAGTAAAATTCGGCTCGCTGCATGCAATTAGCGGATAAAACAGCGAAATAAGGCTTTGAACGGTGAGGGTACAGGCAGATGCATCTGCATAGTTTAATGCCGAACCCCGTGTAATATAGTGCTGTATTTCCCACAAGCCAATAAGCTCTGGCAGTGTCAGAATAAGGCAAAGGCTCCCGCAAAGCAGCAGGAGCGGCACAATCTGCTTAAAATATTTCCAATTTTGGTTTTTTAGCTGCACAATGATGTAGTAAATCATGATTATGAGCAACAGATAGATAAGTATAAATGGCAGACCAGGGTAGCCGCCAGTGAAGAGCAATGCCGCAAAGATAGCGGTAAGGATGGCTTTTTTGGGAGTAGGCGATTTCATCAAATCTATAAAATTCTTAAGCAGCCAGGGCAGCCACACGCCGCCAATAATCCAAGGCAAATGTTGCATATTGCCAATAAAAAAACCGGACATGAGATAACAAGCTCCCATTACGAAAGCGGTTAAGTCATTTTTGACGAAACAGCGCGTAAAAACAAAAAAACCGGCACCGGCCATAAAACCGTTGAAAATAACGCCCACTCCCCACATTACGGGTACATAATCGCCGAACAGAGACAAAAACCAAATTGGCAAATAGAAAAAATTAGACTGCGGATCGGCAAAAATAGGCGTTCCCAAACAGTTGTAAGGCAGCCATAAAGGTAAAGTGCCATTATGCAACCCGTTAATAATAAAATGCCTGTTAGGAAAAAATTCATCCATGTAATCATAAATTGGGGCATAAATCAGCGTCCCCCCAAAAGCCACAATGGAAAGCAATAACAATCCAAAACTGTATTTATGGCGTGTGATAAAATTAATCATAAATCCTGTTTTTAAGCAATGCAAATATATGGAAATAATTTTGATTTTGACTTTGTTTTGTAGAAAGCATGCTTTGTAGAACCCGCCCGTATGATAAGATGACCACAATAGTTTCGAAAATTTCCCGTAAATTTGCAGCCTCAAAAAAGAGAAACTAAATTTAAAAAACAGAGATAAAATTATGGACAGGGAATTGTTGTCGAACAGAGTACTCAATATGGCTGAGTCGGAAACGCTGGCCATGACGCGCATTGCACGCGAACTTAGAGAACAGGGCAAAGATGTGATTAGTTTAAGTATTGGCGAACCCGATTTTGACACCCCAAAAGAGGTGAAAACGTATGCCAAAACCGCTATTGACGAAAATTGGACACATTATCCGCCGGTACCGGGATATCCCGATTTGCGGAAAGCTATCAGCAAAAAATTTGAAAGAGATAATAACTTGCACTATACGCCCGAACAGATTGTAGTTTCTACCGGCGCCAAGCAATCCATTTATCAATTGGTTATGGCAGTAGTCAATCCTGGGGATGAGGTGATTATTCCGGCGCCTTACTGGGTCTCTTACAAGGAGATTGTACGGGTGGCCGACGGAATTATTGTCCCCATTTCGACCAAAATAGAAAACGACTTCAAAGTTACACCTGAGCAGTTAAAACAAGCTATTACTCCAAAAACCAGGCTGATTATGTTTAGTAGCCCCTCGAATCCTACCGGCATGCTTTACGACAAGGAGGAGTTGCGGGCCATTGCCGAAGTGGTGCGTGCTTATCCGCATGTGTTGATTATGGCTGACGAAATCTATGAACATATTAATTTTCATGGACAGCACGAGAGCATCGCACAGTTTGATTTCATTAAAGAACAGGTGATTACCGTCAACGGAGTGGCTAAAGGATTTGCCATGACAGGCTGGCGCATCGGTTTTATTGGAGCGCCGCTCTATATTGCCGCCGCTTGCAACAAGTTACAGGGGCAAATTACCTCTGCCACTTGCTCTATTGCACAGCGTGCCGCTATCAAGGCGATGGAGCTAAACCCTAAAGAATCGCCGGATATTATAGGTATGCGCAGCACTTTTTTGAAGCGGCGCAATATTGTTTACACCCTTTTGCAGGAGATTGAGGGCTTTAAAGTGCGATTGCCACAGGGTGCTTTCTACTTTTTCCCTGATGTGTCGGCGCTGTTCAGCAAGCGGGTGCCGGCAGGATCCGCTTTTATACAATCATGTGGAAAAGAAATCATTAGCAACTCTACCGATTTGTGCAACTACCTGCTTTACGATGCCAATGTAGCTGTGGTGCAAGGAATTGCTTTTGGCGATGACAATTGCATTCGACTCTCTTACGCTGCTGACGAAGCGCAATTGCGTGAGGCTTGTCATCGCATTAAAGAGGCTGTAAGTCAATTGCGGTAGCATGGAAAAGCAATATTTTGCCCATGAAACAGCCGTTATCGACGAGCCTTGTGAAATTGGCGCAGGTACTAAAATTTGGCACTTTTCGCATGTAATGAGCGGATGCAAAATTGGCGAAGGGTGTACACTCGGACAAAATGTGTCCATATCTCCTGAAGTGATTTTGGGCAATAATGTAAAGGTACAGAATAATGTTTCCATTTACACAGGCGTTATTTGTGATGACGATGTTTTTTTAGGACCCTCTGTGGTTTTCACCAATGTAATCAATCCGCGCAGTGCAATCAGTCGCAAGTGCGAATACAAAAAAACACAGGTTGACAAGGGCGCAACCATTGGTGCCAATGCCACAATAGTGTGTGGTCATCATATTGGTCGTTACGCCTTTATTGGCGCAGGAGCAACAGTAACAAAAGATGTGCCCGACTATGCACTTGTGGTGGGTAATCCCGCTCGCCAGACAGGCTGGATAAGCGAATATGGCCATAAACTGCATTTTGACAAAAATGGCATAGCTGTTTGTCCCGAAAGCGGCGAGCATTATCAATTATCGGATGGACGTGTAGATAAAATGTAATGAGAGCAACAGCTTAGTTGTTAATTTTGTGGAGCAGAAAATTTTTTGGCACATTTTTTGCAGAAAAGGTAATATTAAAATCAATAGCAACATGGAACCCAAGCCGAACATTATCAATAGAGTACTACAATTCGACCATAGTTTAAGGCAGTTTGCGCAATCTTTAACGCCCAATCTGGAAGATGTGAATGATTTATTACAGGATACTTATGTAAAGGTAATTGTGAACAGCAACTACTACAAGGAGGATACCAATCTGAAAGCATGGGTGTGTACCATTATGAAAAATACCTTTATCAACAACTATCGCCGCAAGCAAAAAGAGCGAGGCTCTGTTATTCAAACCGAAGACTTATACCACTTGAAAGATTATGTATCCGACCCCAGCAACACGGCCGATATGCGTTCCTGTGTTGCGGAAATTAATAAAGCGATTGTGAAACAGCAGGAAGAGCAGCGCCAGCCCTTGGAGATGTACATTGACGGGTATAAATATCAGGAGATTGCCGATGCGATGAATATTTCGATAGGAACGGTAAAGAGCCGTATCTTTTTTACTCGAAAAAAGATTATGGAAGAGCTGAAAAACTAAAAACGTGCCACAGATGCGACCCATTGAAATGGTGGACCTGAAAAGTCAATATGCCAAAATTAAGACGGAAATTGACGCCAAAATAGAAGAAGTTATCCATGCAGCAACATTTATCAATGGGCCTGCTGTTCTGGAGTTTCAACATGATTTGGAAACCTGTCTGGGAGTTAAGCATGTTATTCCCTGCGGCAACGGCACCGATGCGCTGCAACTGGCGCTTATGTCGCTTGGATTGCAGCATGGTGATGAAGTAATCACTGTGCCCTTTACTTTTGTGGCTGCGGCTGAAGTAATTGCATTGCTTGGACTTACACCGGTTTTCGTAGATGTGGAGCGCGACACATTCAATATGGATATTGCCCTGTTGGAGGCTGCCATTACCCCACGCACCAGGGCTATTATTCCGGTGCATCTTTTCGGACAGTGCTGCGATATGGAAGCTATTTTGAAAATAGCCCGAAAGCATAATCTATACGTGATAGAAGATGCCTGTCAAGCAATCGGCGCTGCCTGTACCTTTGGCAGCGGTACTATAAAATATGCGGGAACAATGGGCGATATGGGGTGTACCTCTTTCTTCCCGTCCAAAAATCTGGGCTGTTACGGAGATGGCGGCGCTCTTTTCACGAACAACGATGTGCTGGCGCAGCAATTGCACGCGCTTGCCAGTCATGGAATGCTTACCCGCTACTATCATGACATGATTGGCATCAACTCCCGGCTGGATACTTTGCAGGCTGCCATTTTGTCAGTAAAGTTAAAACATCTTGATGAGTACACTGCGGCGCGGCAAAAGGCTGCTGCTTACTACAATTACCATTTATGCTGCTATTCCAATATTGAAATTCCAGCTGTAAAACCTTTTACCTCTCACGTTTATCATCAGTACACCATAAAATTAAAAAACAGTAACCGCCAATCTGTTATAGATAAAATGACTGCAAAAGGCATTCCGGTCATGATCTACTACCCTGTGCCGCTGCATCTGCAGAAGGCTTTTGCCTTTCTCGCGCTTCGGCCAGGCAGCTATCCGGTAGCCGAAGCCCTGTCGCAATGCGTTCTCTCTCTCCCCATGCACACCGAACTGGACGAAGAGCAGCTGGAATATATAGTTAAATCTCTGTCGGAGGGACTGATTTCGCATTAAAAATGCGGCAGTACTTTGCAGCAGTTTCAACCCGTCTATACTTTCTTCCTGACAGCGATGAATTTTCATAGTGATGGAAGTAAATTTCCATAGTGATAGAAATTTATCTCCATCGTGATGGAAATTTATCTGCCTGAACGAATGATCTAGAATAGATTTATTCTTATCGCACTCCCCTTTTGTGTTAAAAAAGGCCAAAAAACGTTAACAAGGCGAGTGGTTGCCGGTCTCGAACTTTTTGATGTTAGAAAATTTTATATTTTTGCACCCGAAATAATATTAATGTTAAATATAAACTTTATAAATTAAAGAATTATGGCAGCAGACTTAGTAGGCGAATTAAACAATTTGGACTTCAGTGTATATATTGGAGGTCCTATGCAGGCAGCTATTGCAGCACAAAACTCGGCATCAATGGCTGAAGTTGATTTTATTAAAAAGGTCGGTTTTAAAAAAGACTCAAGTGGTACGGAAGAATTGGTTTATGTTAATTTTGAATATCTCAAAAAAGTTCCTGTTACGTCAACTCATCCTGACGGAGAAGCACGTTATAAATTATCTGTTCCCCTCTTAACAATAATTACAATACCTGCTCTGCGCATCGAAGAGATGACTATAGATTTTAATGCAAAATTAAATTCATGTGACACGACATCTATATCATCTGACATTGAGGTAAATGTGGAAACCGGAATAAAATGGGGAGTAGTTAATTTTAAGGCATCGGCTTCCTATAAGAAAAAAACTGTGGTGGGTTCGGAAGTAGAGCGTTCTTACGAATTATCCGTTCATGTGAAAGTGGTCAATGATGAAATTCCTGCCGGGTTGGAGCGTATTATTCAAATCATGGAAAATGAGATAAAAGATAAGCCTGTATCTACCTCAGCTAATTAATAATGCCGTTTAACTGTTAATTTTCATAACTGTTTTTTTATGCCTGTATTAAAAGATTTTGTTGCTTCTTTGGTGTCAAGCATCACAGATGCAAGGGTTAGTGCCGATATGGAAAGTGCTAAAGTGGCACAAACATACCTTGATAATAAAATACTGCGACAGTTTGCCGTTCCCCGCATGAGAATCGGAGACATTGTAATGAATGTTCCCGTAGCCATAGATTTTACAGCAGGAAAAACGGCAATAAACTATAGGGTTAATCTTGACATTGCTGCAGAAACTGTTTTCTCTGCTGTCTGTTTTGGATATAATTTAAAGGTTACGGAAGTAGAAAACGACAGATATGTCTCAGATGTGTTGCATCATGATATTTACGGCATTGTTTCCGCTTTCCAGCATGATGTGGAAAGCTACCACAGCTTAGATAGCTTGTACACTCGTTCAAGAGAGATTGCAAATACGTCTCAGTACACGTTGATGGCAGTTTTTCCTGATGTGGCCAAAATTCCGCCGGCAACAGTAATACCGTCCATAGAAACTACCTTGAGAAATGAATTTTTATTAACATCCATTGATAAAATTGATGTGCTGGTAGAGGCTTCTCAATTAAAGGCACAACTGCCTCAAACTATCTTAAATCTGAATATCAAATTAGTTGAAGACGGCATGATATGGGCTATTTCGGAAAACGAACAGGGAAGCATTGAAACAAAATTAATTCCCGAATAGATGATCAGTTCCAGCCTGGATATATCAAATGCAGTACAGCACCAGCTAATGAAAATAAGTGCTATTGTAGATATGCTTGATAAGCAGGGAAGTTTTGCTGTAACTGTCTGGATGGAGTGGTTAATGGAATCTGAAAGGCTGCTGAAAAAATATAATTATGCTGAAGTATCATTACTGGCAGGGCTTCGGGCAGAAATCTTAAAGGAGGAAATTTTATGTAATGCCGAAAGGAGGAAAAAAAAGCTAATCGTAGCCAGGGCACTCTCCACCGTTGATGCGGCACAAAAGGTGCTGTTTAATATTTTTGACCGGTTGAATGAAAAAATAGAGAGTGTAAGAGTGCTGATTCGGCAGATTATTGTTCCCGCAAAAGAAGCAGGCATAATAAAGCCGGAAAATATTGATGATTTCACTGCCTACCTGGAGGATTTGCTTCAGCAATTCAAAAATCATAAGCAATTAGCCCCAGGCATTAACAATGCGATTGTTACGGTAGGAAAATTTGACGTTCTCCGCATACTTGCGGAGGAGATAGATTTTTCATAATCATGATCCTATAATTCCCTTTTCTATGAGAAACATACTTGTATTTATCTGTATCCTGAGTTGCTGCAGGCTATGCGGCACCACCTATTTTGTTGCTCCAAATGGAAACAATAGCCATGACGGGTTATCCTGGGACACTCCAAAGCAGTCTATTCAGGCGGCAATAGCTGCAGCCAGTGCCGGAGATTCCGTTTTCGTATCTATTGGGGTCTATGCTAAAGGTTTTGCCATGAAAGAAGGCGTAAATGTGTATGGCGGCTTCCTGGGCACAGAACAATATTTATCGGACAGAATAGCAATGCTTTACGGGGAAAATGAGGGCGGAAGCAGCTTGATTTTTCCAAACAATACCACCGACACCTGCATTGCTCAAAGAACAGATTTCAGCATTCCTACGGTTACGAACGGTTTTGTGCTAAGAAGCGGAAAAATAGGGATTGTGTTGAAGGCAAACGGCATTTTATCCAATACTACCATCAGAAATCAATCTCTTTTAGGGGGAAGAATAAATGGGGGAATACTTCATAACGATTTAATAACTGAAAATCAAGGAGATTATAATGCAAATCAGTATTGCAAAGGATTAATTATAGGGAAAGGAGAAATCAACAACTGCAAAATAAGCAATAACTTCGGAAGATATGTAGGTGGAATATATGTAACTGCTTACGATGATGTGCATATCAATAATTCGGAAATATTCAACAATAGTAACTTTTTGAATAACGGGGTTAGTTATTGTGCTGGTGGCATTTTTGTTGCAGAGTCAAATTATTATACTTATATTAATAATTGTAAAATTGTCAATAATTATGCTTATTGTAGCTCTAATGTTAATGTAATCATGGCAGGCGGTATTTGTGCTTTTGGGCAAACCAAAATCAGAGGTTGCTTGATTGCTAATAACTGTGGAAAAAAAGAATATAATCTTTATAGTAATTATGGCGGTATTTACTCTAACATTATTACTAATGAAATTATTAACAGTACTATTGTTAATAACATGGCAAATGGTGCAGCTGCTGACGGTGGAAAGGGAAATACTTGGCATGGAATAGTTAGAAACTGCCTTTTCTGGCACAATAAATTAAACGACTCTTTTCACAACTTCAGCACTGATAATGCCAATTTAGCTATGTATAATGCCATTCAAGGCGGCTTTACGGGAAGTGGTAGTACAAATATAGATCTTGATTCCTTAAATTCAGGAGATAACGAAGATCTGTTTTACCCTCTCTTTACAAACCCTGCAACTGTTATCGGAAGAAGTGCCGATGAAGCAGAAATCAATGCAATACTGAATGCCTCTTATCAATTAGACAGCTTATCGGCCTGCGTAGATAAAGGAACTCTGTTTTCGCCTCTGTTAGGATTGCAAAGTACTGATATTTATGGCAATGAACGTTCATGCGGCGAAAAATTGGATATTGGAGCAGCCGAATTTTGCAGCACTACTGCCCCGCTTCAAGAGCAGGAAATAATCTGGGAACAGGAGCTTTCGGCACAACTCGGCGATCCTGCTATTTCATTAACTGCCTATTCCACAAGCGGTTTGCCGATTACCTACACTTCCAGTAACTGGTCTGTAGCAGCTATAAACGGCAACATGCTCTATACAACAGGCATAGGGAATGCGGTTATAACGGCAAGCCAGCCGGGAGATAACGATTATTTTCCTGCTCAAAATATAGAAAAGACCATATCAGTGAGGATTGGCGCAACCGAACGCAGTGAGCAGGAAATAATTTGGGAACAAGAACTTTCGGCACAGTTCGGCGATCCTGCTATTTCATTAACTGCCTATTCTACAAGTGGTTTGCCGATTATCTACACTTCCAGTAACTGGTCTGTAGCAGCTATAAACGGCAACTTGCTCTATACAACAGGCATAGGGAATGCGGTTATAACGGCAAGCCAGCCGGGAGACAGCGATTATTTTCCTGCTCAAAATGTAGAAAAGACCGTATCAGTGAGGACTAGCATAACCGAACTTATTGAGAAAGAAGTGACGATATATCCAAACCCTTTTGAAGATGTTCTATATATCGACACGGAAAATCAGATAAACAAAATAGAAATATTCTCTGTAACGGGAGAAAGAGTATTCCAATCTCTAAAAGTAAGCAAGAATAATATTAATTTGTCAAATCTTAAACCGGGCATCTACTTCATTGTACTAAATGTACAGGATAAGATTTTTAGACAGAAGTTAGTGAAAATATAACTGTCTCAAAAACCGTGATTTTTCTTTATTAAGGAAAATTTCTCTCCGTCCTGATAGAAATTTCTCTGCATCCTGACTTTTCAATCCCACTTCTTCATCTCTCTGACCTTCACTTCGTCCACGACTTTGGCATAGATTAGGGTAGTTTTCAGGCTGGTGTGTCCCAGCAGCCTGCTCACTACCTCTATCGGGATGCCCAGCTGCAGGGAGAGGGTGGCAAAAGTGTGCCGCGCCACGTGGCAGGTGAGATGGGTACCGATGCCGCAGTTCCTGCCGATGTCCTGCAGGATTCTATTAGTAGTCTTGTTGCAATATACTTTAAAGATTGGCAGGTTTTCCGCCTTGCCCTGCGCGGGGCTCTCTGTTTTTTTATTTCTCCGTGCTGCTTTCCGCTCTTGCCCTGCCTGTGCTTCCAGCCTTTGCTGCGCCTCTCGCACTCCCTGCGCGTCTTCCCTTTCCTGCGCGGGTAAGGCAGGAACAGCGGGTGGGGGAAAGTGTGCAGTCATCGCCTCATCCAGCAACCTTCGCGCCCGCTTGGAGAGCGGGACAGTCACCG
>JAISAD010000003.1 GCA_031266895.1 Bacteroidales bacterium | reverse complement strand
GCGAGCACCTCGTCTTCCATCTCAAGCACCAGACCTTTCAATGACTTGCGCTCGTTAACCAGCTTGTCCCGCTTAATCAAATCGTCAATCGTCCAGCGTTCCGAAAGAATGTCGGACAGTTTTTCGCCTGCCTTGGGAATGTTGGGAATATCCTCAAAATAATTGGGATCGCGCCGGTGGTAGAACGAAATGGAATCGCCGTTTGTCCATACGCCGATGGGCGCGCCGGTAGCATTGCAGTACGATTTCAGCTGCTCCTTGCCGTCCTTGAGCCGCGGCTTCTTCAGCTCGACGATAATGTAGGGCGAAATTGTCCGGTCTTTATCGAAAATAACAATATCGGCGCGTTTCTTCTCGCGTCCGAAAGTAACGTTATACTCCAGTTCGATACGGTCGGCGGGATATTGATAATCGTTCAATAAAATTTCGAGATATAGTTGCCTGACGGCTTCTTCGGGCGTCAGGCGGATTTCCTTATTGCGGATAGCACACTTGATATATGGAATTTCTTTCCCGTTCTTATCCGTACGGATAACGATTTTTCGTTCAAATTCCTGAATTTGCACTAAGTCAAATTGTGTGTGCTGATAGTCGGAATCTCTTAATATTTCTGATAAAATCATACTGTTATTCAAAATAAAAATTTTGCGGCAAAGATACAATAAAAAAAATCACATTTGCTTGTCGGCTTCCGTTGTTTTTTGTTGGACAACAATGATTGCGAAAAAGAAAAAATCATAGGGCCTTTTCTCTATAATTTTAATCCTTTAGCTGGCTTAATCTCTTAATTCATAAATATTTATTCACATGTATGTCAGTTAGGAAATTTTATGTACATTTGCAAACTCAAAAATTTAACAGGAATGGGAGTATTTTCGATTTTCACAAAAGAGCTTGCAATTGATTTAGGAACAGCCAATACCGTTATTTTGCATAATGATAAAGTAGTGGTAGATGAGCCGTCAATTATTGCTGTGGAACGCCATACACATAACGTAATGGCAGTAGGAAAGCATGCCTTAATGATGCATGGGAAAACCCATGATAACATTCAAACAATCAGGCCTTTGAAAGATGGCGTCATTGCTGATTTTCAATCTACGGAATTGATGTTGCGCGAATTTATTAAAATGGCAGGCACGAGAAATTACTTTTTTCCGCCGGCCTTGAAAATGGTAATTTGCATTCCGTCAGGCATTACCGAAGTAGAAGAGCGGGCGGTGCGCGATTCGGCCGAGCAATCGGGCGCTAAGGCGGTGCGCATGATACATGAGCCTATGGCCGCTGCTATCGGCATTGGGATTGATGTGCTTGACAGTTCAGGAAACATGATTATTGACATTGGCGGAGGAACCTGCGAAATTGCTGTGATTGCCCTGGGAGGCATTGTTTGCAGCAAGTCAATTAAGGTGGCCGGCGATGAGTTTAACTACGATATTATTGACTATATGCGCAAAAAGTACAATATTGCTATTGGCGAGTCAATGTCCGAAAAGATAAAAATCAACGTAGGGGCTGCTATAGAAGAGCTTGACAATGCGCCAGAGCCTTATGAAGCGCTGGGACGCGATCTGTTGGAAGGTATTCCTAAAGCCGTAAAAGTTACTTATCGCGACATTGCCATAGCCCTAGACCGTTCCATTTGCAAAATTGAGACCGCGGTGATTAATACGCTGGAGTGTACGCCACCCGAACTGGCTGCCGACATCTACCGCAACGGTATCTATATGGCTGGCGGCGGTTCGCTGCTGCGTGGTTTGGATAAACGGATCTCCTCCAAAACCAAACGCGAAGTGCACGTGGCTGAAGATCCACTGAAGGCTGTAGCGCGCGGCACGGCTATTGCGTTAAATAACTTTGATAAATTCCCGTTTTTAATTGAATAAGAAATAAATAATAGATTAGCTTTATGAAAAAAACATTTTTTCTACTCCTGTTTGCCTTTTTAGGCATGAAAATGTATGCAACCGCATTACCCGACGAGGGAATGTGGCTGCCCATGTTTATTAAAAATTACAACTATGCGGAGATGCAGAAGCTGGGGCTGAAGCTAACTCCCGAACAGTTATACGACATCAACAGCAATTCGCTGAAAGATGCTATTGTACAGCTGGGTGGCGGATTTTGCACCGGCGAAATGGTGTCGGCAGACGGTTTGATGTTTACCAACCACCATTGCGGTTACCAGTTTATTGCGGAGCACTCTACAGAGGAGCACGATTATCTGAAAGATGGCTTTTGGGCCATGACTCGCGAAGAGGAGTTGCCTAATCCTGGCTTTACAGTCAATTTCCTGGTGCGCATGGAGGATGTTACTGCTGCTGTTTTAGACAGTGTAAAACCTGGCATGAAAGAGAGCCGGAGAAGCGAAATTATCGAAAAGGCTATTGCAAAGCTGAAAAAAAACAATTCGGAGAAAGGCAAATATACGGTGGCGGTTAAGCCTTTTTATGAGGGGAACGAATACTATATGTTCGTTTACATTACCTATAAGGATGTTCGCCTGGCAGGTGCTCCGCCAAGCGCTATTGGCAAGTTTGGCGGAGATACAGACAATTGGATGTGGCCGCGTCATACGGGCGACTTTTCCATTTTTCGAATTTATACGGCGCCCGACGGTTCGCCAGCCGAATACAGCAAGGACAATGTGCCGTTGCATCCCAAACACTTCCTGCCTGTTAGTTTGAAAGGGGTAGAGCTGGGCGATTACACCATGATTTGGGGTTACCCCGGTACTACCGAGCGGTTTATGACCTCTTTTGAAGTAAAAAACACTGTTAATGTTGACAATCCCGCTTTGGTAGAGGCCTGCAATTACATATTGCCGGTTATCCGCGATAACATGAACGCCAGCGACAGGGTGCGCTTGGGCTACGCCGATCATTATGCAGGTTTGTCGAACATGTGGAAAAACAAACAGGGCGAAACCGAAAGTCTTATCAAGCTGAAAGTAGCTGAAAAAAAAGCGGCTCAGGAGAAAGCTTTAACCGAATGGATTAATAAGGATAAAAGCAGACAAGCCAGATATGGGCACGTTTTGACAACTATCGATTCGCTTTGTACCCATATTGACGCAACTGCCATGAAGAGTTTCTGGTATGCCAATATCGCTCTGATGGCCTCTAAAACGTCTATTATGGCCCTTCGCCTGCAGGGAATAAGGCCTGCCAAGGATCAAAAGTCGTTTGAGGATGACAAAAAGGAGAAGCTGATAGAGAACTATCGCAAGCTGGCGGAAGGCACTGACCCCATTACCGAACAGGAAGTATTGGAAGCCGCATTAAAATTATGGCAAACCTTGCCCGAAGAGAGCCGTCCCAACAATCTGATAGCCTATATGAATAAGACTTTTAAGGGAGATGAAAAGGCTTTTGCTTCTGCCATGGTGCATAAATCTATCTATGGTTCGGAAGCCAATTTCAAGAAATTTCTGGATAAGCCCTCTTTGAAAATCTACGAGAATGATCCACTGGTACGCTATTTTCAGGCTGTTTTTGCAATGCTGTTGAAATCGCAGGGAATTTACGGCAGCTTTAACGCTGAGGTGAGCATTGCCCGTCACGACTATTTAGCCGCGTTAAAGGAGATGAATGCCGATACGCCGATGTATCCCGATGCCAATTCTACCATGCGGGTAACTTACGGATCGGTTGTGGATTATTATCCGGCTGACGGGGTGCACTACACGTTTCAGACAACAGGTAAAGGCATTCTGGAGAAAGAGAAGCCAGGTGATCCCGAATTTGACGTACCGGCCAAATTAAAACAGCTTATTGAAGACAGGGATTTTGGCGATTATGCCTTGAAGAATGGAGAATTGCCCGTCTGCTTCCTGTCCAATAATGATATTACGGGAGGCAATTCCGGTAGTCCGATTATGAATGCCAACGGGGAACTGATAGGCCTGGCTTTTGACGGCAATTGGGAAGCACTGAGCAGCGATATCGTTTTTAATACGAAACTGCAGCGCTGTATCAATGTGGATGTTCGCTACGTGCTCTTTATTATCGACAAATACGCCGGCGCCGGCCATCTGTTGAAAGAGATGACTATTGTAAGGTAAAAAGATCAATAACTACAAAAAGGAAGATACGCATCCATCCCGGCATAGCATATTTCCATAATAGACAAGTCTTTAAATATTCGATTGCATGCGTAAAAAAACAGCCGTTATATTAATCGCCTTTTTTATATTTACCGGCTTGAATAACAGTTTGACAGCCCAAACTGACGATGTGCCGTTGCCCAAGAGCCTGCAGCCCTACAAGCCGCGTAACGATAACGAAAGGGGAGAGCGAAAAGTTGCCTTTTTTGCCGGCGGCGGTTTTGGTCTGCAGCTCGGTTCCTACATTGCGGTGGATGTGTCGCCGCAAATAGCTATTTACCCCGTTGTGAAATGGCTGGCTCTCGGCATCAGCGGTACTTATATGTTTGCTCATGACAGCTATTTCAAATACAATCAGCATATTTTTGGCGGAGGCCTGTTTATAGAGGGCTATCCTATTAAATGGCTGATACTTCATGCCGGATATGAATACCTTAACTATCCCAAACTGGCATTGACGAATGGGAAGGTAGAAGTTTTAGGACGCATTGGCACACATGCTGTTATGGCAGGACCTGGCTATCGGCAGCATTTTAATGATAAAGTGAACGGCTATCTTTTGGTGCTTTTCAATCTGTATCAAACCGAAACCTCTATTTATACCGGTTATTTTCCGACTTTTCGGATAGGGATTACTGTGGATTTTTAACCTTTGCGAATGTCAAACTGGAAGCTCAGCTGGGCAATTGCCCGCAAAATTCTTTACCGGAATAATGGTCGCAGTGCACGACCTGCAGTATTTATTTCGATGGCAGGTGTGGCGTTAGGTCTTATTGTGATGCTTTTTGCCATTGCTGTTACGGACGGCTACAAAAAGAGCATTCGGGATAAAATTGTGGGAATGGGCGCCCATATTCGCATCTCCAAATATGACCAGAACTACTCGTTTGAGCAGATTCCCTTTACCCGTAATCAGTTTTTTATTCCCGATCTGGAAGCGAATCCCGATATTGTGAAATTGCAGTATTTTGGGACAAAAGCGGGGATAGTAAAAACCGATAATCAGGTAGAGGGCATTGTGCTAAAAGGGATTGACACCAGCTTTAACTGGCGGGTGTTTAAACCCGCTTTGGTGGAGGGACAACTGTTTGATCTTTCGCAGCTGGAGGTATCAGATGAGATTATTATTTCCGTCAGATTAGCTAAGAAGCTGCAATTGAAGATGGGAGATAACCTGCGCGCCTATTTTGTGCAAAATCCGCCCATGCAACGCAATTTCACGATTGCCGGCCTCTACGAAACAGGGATGCCGGAGTACGACAATCAAGTGGTACTGACAGATTTACGGCACGTGCAAAAGCTTAATGGATGGGACAGTTCGCAAGTGGGCGCCATAGAGCTGTTTATCCGCGATTATGAGACTGTTGACCGAATGGGGACATGGGTTGACACGACAGTAGGATATAAGATGCGCGCCGAAACGGTAAAACAGCTTTTTCCCGAAATTTTCGAATGGGTAGCCCTTTTCGATACCAATGTGCTGGTGCTGCTGATAATCACTATTTTGGTGTCAGCCGTTACCATGCTTTCTACTTTTTTTATTATCGTACTGGAACAGACCCGAAAAATCGGGCTGCTGAAAGCACTGGGCATGACATCGTCTCAAACTGTTACCGTTTTCTTAATGGTAGCTGCCCGCATTTTGCTAACCGGCATGGCCATTGGAAATTCTATAGCACTGGTTATTTGCTTTTTACAGCATAATTATAAAATTATCAAGCTTAATCCCGAAATCTATTATGTGGATTACATTCCTGTTTTGATAAATGGCTGGCTTTTTGCTGCCGTCAATATCAGCGTTTTAACAGCTTGTATGGCTATGCTGATTTTCCCTGCTTTTGCCTTTACCAAAAAGATGACGGCAGTTAGCGCGTTGCGGTGGGAGTAGCAGGCTGACGCTGAATCAGAAGTATCAAAGGGAGTTATGGTATTTTTTCAAACAGTCCGTAAATAAAGCAGTTTCTCTCACGTCGCTTGACGAGCAGATATTTAACAAGAGCCTTTTCCCCACAGGAAAAATGAAATTTGGAAATGCTATATCATAGCTATCACTCGAAAACAATTGACAGTGCAGCAGGCTCTGCTGCACATATGATATTCAAACGGTTTTTACAGATCAGTCTCTTTAAAGGCGCAAAATACGAATTTAATTGAGAATTGAAAATTAAAAATTGAAAGTTTTGAGGGTTTAACCGTTAAAAAAGCGCTTTTAAAACAGGCTCTTTTTGCAGAATTTCACCCCATATTTTAAAATTTCACCCCAAAATCGCTTTTTTGACAACAATAAAGAGGGGCTTAATCCCATTTTTTTTCAAACTATATTTTTTTCTGTTTTATTTGCATCCCGAAAATAAAAAAAATTAATTTCTGGAATGCTATGAAAATTATCGGAACAGGAAGTGCACTCCCTTCGCTATCGGTTACTAACGATATGTTGGCCAGATTTTTGGATACAGACGACCATTGGATTCAAACGCGCACCGGTATTCAGCAACGGCGTGTAATTTCAAAAGAATCTTTAAAAGAGCTGGCCGTAAAGGCAACCCAGAATGCATTGGATGATGCTGGCCTTACTGCTGCCGATCTTGATTATATACTGTGTTCCAATATAGCCAATAATTATGTTACGCCTGCTTTAAGTTGCATAATTCAGGGCGAAATCGAGGCCACTTGTCCCTGTTTAGACCTTAACGGCGCTTGTGCCGGATTTCTTTATGCACTTGATATTGCTGAAGCTTTTCTCAATAGTTATCAGGATAAAAATATTCTGATTGTATGTGCCGAAGAACCTACGCGTTTTGTAAATTGGAATGAACGAAGCACTAGTGTCCTTTTTGGAGACGGAGCGGGCGCTGTAGTTGTTACTAAAGGGACAAATTTGAAAGCCCTGACACTGACAACCACCAGCAAGGTTGACGTGCTTTATTATCGCCGTCTATTGGAAAACACACCCTATGCTGCCAATGCAGAAGGGACGGAGCCATTGGTGATGAATGGAAGGGACGTCTTTAAATTGGCCGTATCAAGTTCGGTAGCTGACATAAAAAAGGTGATGCAGGAAGCCAGTATCACGTGCGAAGATGTCAGCTATTTCCTACTGCATCAGGCCAATATTCGCATTATTGACTCCATTCGCGAACATCTGAGCCAGTCTCCCGATAAATTTCCGCAAAATATCGAAAAATACGGCAACACTTCATCAGCCAGCATTCCCATTTTGCTGGATGAACTGTCTCGGGCAAATAAAATCAAAAGCAAGAGTATGCTGGTCATGAGCGCCTTTGGCGCCGGCTTTTGCACGGGAGCTTGTGCTATTGAATGGGACTGACGGAAAGATATATTGTTTTTTTTGCTATTTTTGCGATGCATTTTAATTTAGAGTTAAATTTTTAAACTAAAAAAAATATGAGAAGAGTGGTTATCACAGGTTTAGGCGTTATTTCCCCTGTCGGAAACGATGTTCAAACTTTTTGGAACAACTTAAAAAATGGCTGTAATGGCATAGATTTTATTAAATCTCAAAATGTCGATAACTTGACAGTAAAAATTGCAGCTGAAGTAAAAAATTTTAATCCGGCCGACCATGGCGTTGATGCTGCCAGTGCACGCCGTTCCGACCTTTTTACACAATATGCTTTGGCCGCTGCAAATCAAGCTATGACTGATAGCGGGCTGCAAATTGAACCCGAAAGGTTGGGAGTCTATATAGGCTCAGGAGTAGGAGGTTTGCAAACTTTCTATGCCGAGAGTGTAAAGCTTTATAGTGAAGGGCCGCAATGGACATCTCCGCTTTTTATTCCTACCATGATTGCCAATATGGCTTCGGGTCATGTGGCCATAGCGCATAAAGCCGAAGGGCCTTGTCTGCCCATAGTTACCGCCTGCGCTACCGGCACACACTCCATAGGTGAGGCGTTTAGAGCGATTAAACACGGCTATGTTGATGCTATTATTGCCGGCGGTGCAGAAGCTCCGGTTTCTCCGTTGGCTATTGCCGGCTTTACCAATTGCAAGGCACTGAACCGCTGCAACGATCCTCAAACGGCCTCGCTGCCTTTCGATAAGCGCCGTGGCGGCTTTGTTTTGGGTGAGGGTGCAGGCGTCCTGATTTTGGAAGAGTATGAGCATGCTAAAGCGCGCGGTGCTAAAATGTACGCTGAAATAGGCGGCTATGGCAATAGCTGCGATGCCTACCACTACACCGCGCCTAAACCTGACGGCAGCAGCGCTTCAAGGGCTATTAAATTGGCACTTAAAGAAATAGCATACAGCTGCAACGACCTGCTTTATATTAATGCACACGGCACGGGGACACCGCTCAACGACACTTCAGAAACCCAGGCTATCAAGCTGGCGTTAGGCGAAACAGATGCTCATCGTGCTCTCATCAGTTCTAACAAATCAATGATTGGGCACATGCTGGGGGCAGCCGGTGCAGCCGAAATGGTGTCTACCGTGCTCACTATGAAAGAGGGCATTGTGCCTCCCACTATCAACCTTAATGAGCCTGATCCCGCTTGCGACCTGGATTATGTGCCCAATGTGGCCCGTGAGGCTGACATTACAGTGGCTATATCCAACTCTTTGGGATTTGGGGGACATAATGGGTGCGTAGCCATTAAAAAACTGTAACCGATAAACTGTGAATCTATGAATAGAGAGGAAATCAAACAATTTTTACCGCACCGAGAGCCGATGTTATTGGTGGACAGTGTGGAGTTGGATGAAGATCAGGTAGCGCGTGCCCTGTATCATGTACGGGGTGATGAGTTCTTTCTGCAAGGGCATTTTCCAGGAAATCCGGTAGTGCCAGGCGTTATTTTGTGCGAAATTATGGCGCAATCGTCAAGTATGCTGATTAAAGAACTATTGGTTGGACGCACCCCTTTTTATGCCGGAATTGATAATGTGCGATTCAAAAGGCAGGTAAAACCGGGTGATACCGTGCACATTATTTCGCGAATAGTCAGGCAGCGTGGCCTTATCTTTTTTGTTGAAGCCAAAGCTGAGGTGGACGGCGAACTGTGCACGCAAGGCAATTTGACCTTTGCGCTGGTGGATAATGATAAGCTGGGCGGATAAGGGAAACTTTTCTTCAAATGTTCCTGTTACAGTGATTGAATAAATCGGAACACAGGATTATTATTTCGACAAAATCCTCATATCAGGATTGGAAACTAAATTATGGTTTTTTTCTGATATAGAGGAAGATAAATATATTTTGGGGAAACCGTTATCAAGCAGATATTGTGCTTTTTAAGCAAGCCTGCTTCGAATGGTGTGTAACAGCATTTGTAGTTGCCGCACAATCTTTTATACCAATAAAATTATTATTTTTGCAAACGATAATTTTTAAAATAATAAACTGTGAAAAAGTCGAAATTAGGACTCATTTTAACCGCCATTATCTTATTATCGGCCGGCTGTAAAAACGAACTGTACCCCAACAACAAGTCTATATACGCCTTGGACAGCGCCGACTTGAACAGACCTGATAACTATAGCATAAATAGAAACAAGTATTATCCATGAAAAATTTCAGCAATAAGTACATTTTCATCTATATCACGGTGCTGGTCATTATAGTGGCGGTACTGTTAGCGCTTGCTTCGATAACATTGCAGCCACGGCAGAATGAGAACCGGAAAATAGAGAGCTACACGCAGATTCTAATGGCCGCCGGCTATTCCGGAAACGAAATATCGGGCAGGTCAGTAATAAAAACCTATCAACAAGTGGCTGACTCTGTCCTAACAGACAATAATTTGCTTGTTATTAAAGTAAAAACTGAAGACGGCAGCCATAATTACATTATTCCGCTGAGAGGCAAAGGATTATGGGGGCCTGTATGGGGTTATATTGCGGTGGCTGCCGATGGAAACACAATAGCCGGCGCCGTATTTGCCCACAAAGGCGAAACCCCCGGCTTGGGCGCGGAAATAGCCAATCCTCAATTTTCCGATGAATTTAAGGGAAAACAGCTGTTTGACGAAAACGGTGAATTTGTCTCCATACGGGTAGTAAAGGGAGGCGTAGCCAATAGCAATATCAACCCGTTGCATGGGGTAGATGCCATTACCGGCGGCACCGTTACCAGCAATGGCGTGGATAAAATGCTGAAAGATTGTTTGGGGCGGTATAAAGAGTTTTTAAAGAAATTAAGGCAGTAGGGCAGTTCCAGGCGATGGCTCAATGTAAATAATAGAAATTTAGAAGTTAAAACAATGAATATTAAAAAATATTTAGGACCGCTTAGTAAGGACAATCCCATTTTAGTGCAGGTTTTAGGAGTCTGTTCGGCGCTTGCCGTTACCGCACAGCTTAAACCCGCAATAGTGATGGCCATATCGGTAACAGCGGTTGCCGCTTTGGGCAATTTGATTATATCGCTGTTGCGCAACACCATTCCCCCTCGTATTCGCATTATTGTACAGCTAATTATTGTAGCCGCACTCGTTATTCTGACAGACCAGATTTTGCAGGCCTGGTTCTACGATATCAGCAAAATGCTGTCGGTATTTGTAGGCCTCATTATTACCAACTGCATTTTAATGGGACGCATTGAGGCATTTGCTTTGGGCAACAAGCCCATCCCCTCATTTTTTGACGGACTGTTCAATGGATTGGGCTACGGCCTGGTACTCGCTGTTGTAGGTTTTGTACGCGAACTGCTGGCCAGCGGTTCTGTCTGGAATCATAAGATTATTCCGGACAGCTTTTATGCACACGGTTACATGAACAATGGCCTCGTATCCTTGCCGCCAATGGCGCTCATTCTAATCGGACTGCTCGTCTGGATACAGCGAAGTGGAAGCAAAACAGAAAAGATATAGAATAATGCAACCTTTAATTTTGAACTTTTAATCAGAAAAGCTATGATAGAAATATTTGTAAGGTCAATTTTTATAGACAACATGATTTTTGCCTACTTTTTGGGAATGTGTTCTTATTTAGCCGTCTCCAAAAACGTAAAAACCTCATTTGGACTTGGCGTTGCCGTTACCTTTGTGCTGGTTGTTACTGTTCCTGTCAACTACCTCATAGACAATTATCTGTTAAAAAAAGGAGCGCTTTCATGGCTCTCTGCCTCTTTGGGTGGACTGGACATGTCGTTCCTGTCGCTCATTGTCTTTATTGCCGTGGTAGCTGCCATAGTGCAGCTGCTGGAGATGGTAATTGAAAAATACGCCCCTGCACTCTACAACTCTTTAGGAATCTTTCTTCCGCTGATAGCAGTAAACTGTGCTATTCTTGGGGCTTCGCTTTTTATGCAGGAGCGCAATTTTCCCAATGTTGCACATGCCCTTGCCTATGCCTCGGGGTCGGGCATTGGCTGGCTTCTTGCTATTGTAGCCTTTGCCGCCATCAGGGAACGCCTGCGCTATTCGCAAATCCCTAAACCGCTGCAGGGGCTGGGCATCTCCTGCATTATCACCGGACTCATGGGGCTTGGGTTTATGGCATTTTTGGGAATGTAATTTATAAGAACAGATAAAAATCAACAAAGATTCAAATATCATGAACTACCTGACCATCATAATTGCGACAGTAATCTTTCTGGCTGTAATCTGGCTGTTGATTGCGATACTTCTTCTTGCTCGCAAAAAACTGATACCTGAGGGCAGCATAAAACTCACCATCAATCACAGGCGCGAAGTACACCATGAGCGTGGCTGCACCCTGTTGCAGGCGCTTGGAGACGAAAAGATTTTTATGCCTTCGGCATGTGGAGGCAGCGGCACCTGCGGTAGCTGCAAGGGCAAAATTCTATCGGGTGGCGGCAATATTCTGTCCACCGAAACTGCCCATATTGACCGCAAAATGCAGGCCGAAAACTATCGTCTCTTCTGTCAGGTAAAACTGAAGGAAGAGATGGAGATTGAAATTCCGGACGAAGTATTTGGCGTTAAAAAATGGGAATGCACGGTAGAATCCAACCACAATGTAGCCACTTTTATTAAAGAATTTGTAGTGAAATTGCCTGAAGGCGAGCATATCAGCTTCAAATCGGGAGGATATGTACAAATTGATGTGCCTCCGTGTACCGTATCCTATAAAGACATTGAAATTGAAAAAACCTATCAGGAAGACTGGAAAAAGTCGCATCTGTTCGATTTGGTCATGAAAAACCGTGAAACGGGCACGCGTGCATACTCCATGGCTAACCATCCGCTGGAAAACAGTCGAATAATGCTCAACGTGCGCATTGCCACCCCGCCTTTCGATCGCAAAAAGGGTGCGGTCATGAAAGTAAATCCGGGGATATGCTCCTCCTATATTTTCTCACTGAAAGCGGGCGACAAGGTTTATATCTCTGGTCCCTATGGCGAGTTTTTTGTACAGGACACCCAAAATGAAATGATGTTTATCGGAGGCGGAGCAGGCATGGCGCCCATGCGCTCGCACATATTCGACCAGTTTAAAACACGTCACACAAAACGCAAAACCACTTTCTGGTACGGCGGACGCTCAAGGCGGGAACTGTTTTATATTGACGATTTTGAAGAGATTGCAAGAAAAAACGACAATTTTTCGTTTCATACGGCGCTTTCGGAACCGATAGCCGGAGACAACTGGACAGGCTATACGGGATTTATTCATCAGGTTATTTACGACAACTACCTCAAAAGCCACGAAACGCCCGAAGAGATAGAGTACTACATTTGCGGTCCCGGCCCCATGCTGCAGGCCGTTTTAAAGATGCTCGACAGCCTCGGCGTGCCGGAAAACATGATATTTTATGATGATTTCGGGAATTAGCATACAATAATCACAAATATCAGGAGTTTAAATGCAACTCCCATGCCCAGGCAGAGGTTACCATATCTTTCAGGCTATGCCTGCACAGCCATCCCAGCTTTTCCTGAGCGCGGCGGCTGTCGCTGTAAATAGCCGGCACGTCGCCGGCACGCCGCGGACCAATGGCATAGTTGAGTTTCAAGCCGGTTTCCTGCTCAAAAGCATGTAGCATCTCCAATACGGTAATTCCGTCTCCGCTGCCCAGATTAAAGATTTCGCAATTGGTGCGATTTTGCCCGTTTTGCAGAAAATCGAGGGCTAAAACGTGGGCTTCGGCTATGTCCGAAACATGCACATAGTCGCGAATGCAGCTACCGTCTCGGGTGGCATAGTCATGGCCAAACACCGTTATTCCCTCTCTCTTTCCGATAGCAACCTGTGTAATAATGGGCATCAGATTGTTGGGCTGATCAGGCGACAGCTCGCCGTTAAGGCCGCTCATGTCGCTGCCCACAGGATTAAAATAGCGCAAAATCACCGTTTGCAGCTCGGGGTGCGCCTGTGTAACAAACCGAATCATCTCCTCGCCAATCTGCTTGGTATGCGCATAAGGGCAGAATGGAACGCCTGTGGGAGTCTCTTCCGTAACGGGCAACTGAGCTACCTCTCCATAAATAGAGCAGGAAGAGGAAAAAATAAGGTTCGGAATGCCGAACTTCCGGCATGCTTCCAGCACGTTTTCCAGCGATCCGAGATTATTCCGGTAGTATGCCAGCGGCTGCTCTACCGATTCGGGCACCGATTTGTAGGCAGCAAAGTGGATAATGCCGACAATGTCCGCATGGCGCTCAAAAACTTCAAAAAAGGCCTTTTTATCGCAAATATCAATCCGCTCGTTTATCACCCGGATACCTGTAATCTGTTCAATCCGTGCAGCAGTTTCGGGCGTGGATCGTTCACAACTGTCCACCGAAACTACCTGATACTTACTGCTTTTCAATAATTCAATAATGGTATGCGACCCAATATAGCCCATTCCACCGGTAACCATAACTTTATTCATAGCTTCTGTTTTTTAATCGTGCAAATGTACATGAAAATCTCAAATTATAAAAAAAAGTGTAACACACACCTTCCAACTAAGCCCGCCCACCCGCTTTTAGAAAAGCGCAAAGAAACGAATTTTTTCTTAAACAGACGCCATTGCCTCACAAGACGGAGTGCGCTGTGTTGTTGCATTAAAAATAACCCATTAAATATATATAGTTATGGCTAACGAAAAAAGCATTATTAATGTAGAATTGTATGATCTGCCGATTACGGAGCGAAAGGACGACCGTTGCGGCAGAGTGGTAAGCGCCAGATCGCTTAACGAAGACGACCTGATAGCCTTTGCCGTTGCACGGCGTACCGACCTGAGCGCCGCTATCATGCGGGCAGCGACCTGTCGGTGGGCATCTTCCCTAATCCGTCAGGACAGCGGGGAGGCGATTCCCGTTCCCGCCACCAGCATTCTAGTAAACGACCCGTCGAAAGTCACTTTTATTCTCTCGCCAAGCTTGTCCAGTGGAGACTATAAACTGCAAATTACCACGCAGTTCTCCAACAGTTCGGTGCTTCTAAACGTGCCGCGAACCTATTTATTTGACTATGTACTGGTATGCACCTGAGTAAAGCCGACCTTCACCCCTGCGTAAAGGAAGCCTTTAAGCCTGCGTAAAGGAGGGCTTTAAGCCTCGGTAAAGAGTGTCTCTTTAAGCAAGCGTAAAAGAAGCCTTTACGCAGGGATAAAGGAAGAGTTTTAAATAGTGATTAATGTTAATATTAGATTACGCGAAAGATGAATAAATATCAAATGAAAAAAACACTGTTACTTATTATGTTTGCCGCCCTCTTTGCAGGCGGCATAAATGCACAGAATGCCAATACAAATCGTAAGATTTGAATGTTCCCATAATTTATATTGTTTTGTTCCTGAAAAGCGGTGCAGATTTATGGAATTTTTGAATAATATTCTTTTGCAATACCAAAAAATGCGGGTATAACCCTGACCATAAAAAAAAACTGCTTTTGCAAGCAGTTTTTTTTTGTACCCATGGAATAGAGATTCCACATTTACACCTGAGACTGCCTCAAAAAGTCAGCCTCTTTTTCATTACGACTTATTTGCAAGTCGTTTTTGTTGTACTGCTTCCTATAGTAATTTCTGATTCCAAATCACTACATTTACCGTTTTTGATTTCCGAAGTTACAGTTCCAATAACTTTGCCATCCGTTTCAGTAGTACATTCACAATTTTTCTTGCAAGAAGTAGAAACCATTGCAACCATAGCAATAACTGCTAATACACATAATGCTTTTTTCATACGAGTTTTGTTTAAAGTGTTAATATTTTTTTGATTTAATAATGGTGCAAAAATAGACTTTTTTTTAGAATAGTACTTCGCAAGGATTGTTAAAAAATGTTAATATACTATTAAGTGGCGCCTTATTGCGTTTGTAAATTATTATTTATCAATAAATTGGCTGCTTTATACGGGGATATTTTTTTTGTTTCAATGAGCGGAATAAGTTGCTGAATTTGCGTTTCTATATGTTTTTGTGAAAAAAAACGCTGTTTTATGGTATGTTCAATCCATTCATAAAAGGTATCGATTTGCTGATTTGTGCGCATTTGAGCAAACCAGCCGCTGGTTTTGAGTTGTTTTTCATAGCTGGTGATGATGCTCCAAACGGTATCAATGCCCTGCTTTTCGAAGACGGAGCAGGTAGCTACAGGTACTTGCCAGCCGGCTTCATGGTGAGGAAAAAGTTTTAACGCCGAGCTATATTGTGCTTTGGCACTATTGGCTTTGGGCACATTGTCGCCATCGGCCTTGGTAATGAAGATGGCATCGGCCATCTCCATAATGCCACGCTTAATGCCTTGCAACTCATCGCCGGCACCGGCCAGCATTAGCAGCAGAAAGAAGTCGGTCATTGATTTCACTGCCGTTTCGGATTGCCCCACCCCTACTGTTTCAATAAAAATGACGTTAAATCCGGCAGCTTCACAGAGTATAACGGTTTCGCGGGTTTTGCGTGCCACACCACCCAATGTTGCACCGGAGGGCGAGGGGCGAATATAGGCGTTGGAATCTTGCGACAATTCTTCCATACGGGTTTTATCACCCAAAATACTCCCTTTGGAACGCTCGCTGCTTGGGTCAATAGCCAGCACTGCCAAGCAATGCCCCAGTGAGGTAACATATTTGCCAAGGCAATCAATAAAGGTGCTTTTGCCCACACCTGGTACACCGGTAATCCCGATGCGAATGGCATTACCTGAATGGGGAAGCGCCTCCTCAATAACTTTTTGTGCCAGTTCAAAATGGGCAGGATTGGCACTTTCAATTAGAGTTATGGCCTGGCTGAGCATCACACGATCGCCTTTGAGAATGCCAGCCATATAGGCCTCTGCCGACAATAAGGGTTTGCGCGGCCGCTTTTTTTTGTCCAAATAGGGATTCACTGTTTCGGGTGGCTCAATACCCGCCTGCACACTCAATGCTGACGAAAAGGGAGGTTTGGCTTTCATTTTTTGCCTGTTTTACAAGAAATTTCACTTACAGCCGCTTTTACAGCCTCAATGACACGCTGCACATCTTCGTCGCTCAGGTCATAATAGACCGGCAAGCTGATTTCACGGGCATAGTTATCATAAGCTATCGGATAATTCTCTATTTTATATCCCATTGTTTTATAGACAGTAAGCATTGGGAGCGGTATAAAATGGACATTTACGGATACATTTTGCGCAAAAATAGCCTGTATAATTTGATCGCGGGTATTTTCGTCAATATGGCGAATGCGAAGCGGATAAACGTGGTAAGAGGCAGTTTTGTCGGCCGTTTCATAAAGCGGAATTTCAAAACGGGCATCATTGGCAAAAGCGTGACTGTAAGCATCGAAAATAGCCTTGCGGCGCGACAACATATCGGAATCATAGCGAGCCAGCTCCACCAGTCCAATGGCGGCTAAAATGTCAGTCATATTATATTTATAGCCGGCTTCAATCACATCATAACGCCAGTTTCCTATTTGAGTTTTGGCCAGCGCATCCTTATTCTGTCCATGTAATGATTTTATGCAGAGATATTTATAAAGCGCTTCCATATCAAAAATTTCCGGCAAATCGAGAGCTATGGCACCCCCTTCGGCCGTAGTAAGATTTTTAACAGCATGAAACGAAAATACTGTAATATCAGTCAGGTTGCCGGTACGCTTGCCCTTGTAGCAGGCACCAATAGAGTGGGCGGCATCCGAAAGAATCAAAATGCGTCCCAATTGACTTTGCACTTCGGTATGTGGCGTAAAAAGCTGTTGAATAGTCGATTCGCGCACCAATGCATTCAGTTCGTCATAGTCGCAAGGAAAGCCCGCAATATCCACCGGCATAATTACTTTGGTTTTTGCCGTAATAGCTTTGCGTACCGCTTGCACATTTATATTAAAGTCACGGTTCACGTCCACCATGACCGGTTTTGCGCCGCAATGCTCCACTCCAGAAGCCGTAGCAGTATAGGGATAGG
>JAISAD010000109.1 GCA_031266895.1 Bacteroidales bacterium | reverse complement strand
GTAGCCAGCGGCTGGAAGGCCTTTTGAGGATCAATGGGAAGCAGGTCATGGCTGCTAGCCACCGGATAGGTTGAGATGAAACCTGTTTGCGAGGGTTGACCGGTCATGTAGCAGGAGGTAGTAGGGGCGGAATCGCCAATAGGAGCGTCCGAAGAGTAGGTTTTGACCAGGCCGCGTAAAATAGAATCAACGGCGAGCGACTGTTTTTCGGGGTTATCATAGCGCTGATACCAGCGCGACAGCGATAAGAGAGCCGTTGAAGTCCCGTCAGGAATCATTATAATCATATTTTTCACCGGACGTTGCGCGGGCAGCAGTAATTGTGCCGCCATGAAGAGCAATAAAAGCAGTTTTTTCATTTGGTTTATTGTATTAAGTTATATTTTATCTTGTAAAACGCCACCAAAACTTGTATTATTCAGGCAAATACAAATTGGCATCGCCATAGCTTAAAAAACGATAGTTGTGACCTAAAGCGTGGTAATAGATTTTGCGCCACTCATCGCCTAAAAAGGAGGCTATAAGCAGTAAGAGCGTACTTTTTGGCTGGTGAAAATTGGTAATTAACCCTTGAGTGATTTTGTGCGAATAATCGGGCATAATAATGAGTGCAGTGCTGCCAATAATAAAGGAAATGTCGGATTCGGTCATATGTTGGCATAATGCTTCCAGCGTTTCTGTCTTGCTAAATTGCCGTAAAGTTTCATGATTGTAAATTTCCCACTGCTCAACTGTGAATGGGTTTGGAAAGTTGCAAAGCAGTTTAGCTCCTATAATGTAAAGCGATTCGAGCATGCGTGTAACCGTAGTGCCTACAGCAATAATTTTCCTGTCTTGGTTTTTTAAAATATTATCAATCAATGATTTGTTAATAACAAATTGTTCGTAGTGCATTAGGTGCTCTTCCACATATTGCGCACTCACCGGCTTGAATGTGCCAGCGCCCACATGCAGTGTAGTCCATTGTGCCAGCACCCCCTTGGCTTGCAATTGCGCCAATAGGGTATCCGTAAAGTGTAATCCGGCAGTGGGTGCGGCTACCGAGCCATTATGGCGGGCATAAATGGTTTGATAACGCTGTTCGTCCTCAATCTCGCAATTGCGTTTAATATAGGGAGGTAAAGGCATTTTACCATACACCTCTATCCATTCGGCAAAACTTACCGAAGGGTCATTCCATTGAAAAGTAATTTCAAAGTTTCCCTTTCGATTTTCGCCTTTGTCAATTCTAATTTCGAGTGGCTTTTGGTTTACGGTAACGGTAATATTAAGCGGCTCTTTCCATTTTTTAACATTTCCAACAAGGCAATTCCAGCTCACTTTGCCGGTTTGAGAAAAGGCAGAGGCCAATTCCCGGGTGGGGGCGAGTGGTTCAAGACAAAAGATTTCAATGGCGCCGCCGGTGCGATTTTGCAACAACAGTCGGGCATGAATCACTTTCGAGTCATTAAAAACAAGCATCATTGAGTTGTCTAAAAAGTCGGGTAATTGAGAAAAACAAGCATCAGTAATGCTCCCTTGCTGGTACACTAACAACTTCGACCGGTCGCGTTCTGCTTCGGGATAAAAAGCTATCTGCTCTTTGGGCAGCGGATAATCGTAGTTGTCAATAGCTGTTTTTTTCACACCCGTTTACAATTTGAATGCTTTCTTTTCGAGTTCAGGATATCCGTTTTCAATGCCACTTTTTATATATTTCATTCTATTCAATTTCAGACAATTACTAAAGCATCGGCTACAATCTCTGCTACCGATTTTATTTCTACATTCAATTTGTAGGTGTGATTGAGTTGACTTAGCTGGTCGATGCAGTTGTGGCAAGGGGTAATCACCACATTGGCGTCGGTTTTGCGAATTTGTTCGGCCTTAATTTCTCCAACTTTCAGTCGCCGGTCGTTATACTCACTCATCGCCAACATGCCTCCGCCTCCGCCGCAACAAAAATTTTCAGCGCCGTATGGGGTCATTTCAATCAATTCAGGTACAATATTTTGCATTACATAACGCAGTGAATTGAAGAGGCCGCCATTGCGTGTAATATTACAAGGATCATGCAGGGTATATTTTTGGGTATTCAAATATTTATCCACTTTAATACGTCCCTCTTTCAGGTATTGTTCAATAATTTCAATAAGTGTAATAATGTTGAAATCAGGGTGTTGCTTCAAAAAATTGGGAGCTTCCCAGCGCAGGGCGCGCGATCCGTGTCCACATTCGCCCAGCACTAATGTAGAAGATTTAAGCCGCAATACCTCGTCAAACATATTTTTCGCAATAGTGGAAGCTGTCGTATTATCGCCTGTAAAATAGCCGTAATTGGTAACATCATACATTTTAGAGGAGATTGTCCACTGTTCTTTGGCAGCATAAAAAATCTTGGCGGCGGCAGAAATTGAGAGCGGAAAAAATTTTACTTCACGAGGATTAAGTGTATAAAGGACATTGTTATTTTCTTGATTTATGGGTATTTGCGCTTTCGTATCTCCCAATTCGTCCTGTAACTCCTCTTCCATCCATTGTATCGTATCCAAAAACTCCTCTTCGACGATACCCATATTATTTTGGGCAGCTAAGGCAGTGTCGGCGGTAGCCTTGAGTGAGAGGGGTATCCTATTCATTTCGGCAAGCAGGCGGCGACCGGTGCGTACAATAAAAGGAATGTCCACGCCAATAGAGCAGTGAGGCACGCAACGGCCACACATCGTACAGCCGCCGAAAAGCAAATCTACCATTTCGGTTATCATCTCGTCAGTCAATTCACGGGCATGTACCACGGAGGGGGCTATCCGCCCCAAAAGCGTGTTGTAGCGTTTATAGAGTGAAGCCACCAGATCTATCTTTTTTCCGGGGATATATTTGGGGTCGTTAAAGGTTTTATAGAAGACACAACTACTACCGCACAATCCACAGTGTACACAAGCATTTATATGTGTAACTAATTTGCTATCAGTGTGTTTTGATAATATATTTCTGACTTTTTCTATTTGTTCTTTATTAAAATTATGCGACATTTATATTAAAATTAAGAGACGGCAAATGTACATAAAATTTTTGAATTATGCACAGGCAAGAGGGGCTAATACTCTAAATTAAAAAAATCCTGTATCTTTGCACGTTCTATTTTAATTTCTTTTATAGGATTAAAGCATTGATTTTTAATAATTTAACAACGACATTTTATGAAAATAGAGTTTAAAAAATGGCTGCCTCATGTTATTGCCGTAAGTTTGTTCCTGATTTTGACGCTTACCTATTTTTCGCCTTATATTCTTGAAAATAAGGATATTCCGCAGGGGGATATTGCCAGTTCGCGTGCTTGGGGTGTTGATTTGAGAGATTATCATGAAAAGACGGGAGAATATGCCTACTGGTCGAATACGATGTTTAGCGGGATGCCAGCCAATTACACCTATTCGCCTCCTATTTTTAATGTTTTTAATTATATAGGCAAGGTGCTGGTTTTGAATATGCCTGGGCTTCATATTGGCATAGTTTTTTTATATCTGCTGGGATTTTATATTTTTCTGCTTGCGCTGGGCTGTAAGCCCTGGTTGAGTATTTTAGGAGCTATTGCCTATGCTTTTGCCTCTTACAATTTTATTATCATTGATGCGGGACATGTCAGCAAGGGCTGGGCAATGGGCACTATGGCACCGGTGCTGGGCGGTATTATTCTCTGTTATCGAAAAAAATACCTTTTAGGGGCACTGATTACGCTGGTGTTTACAGGAATGCACATTGCCTATAATCACCAGCAAATCACGTACTATTTGCTGATTATCATTGCATTTGTAGCGCTTACCTATCTGGTTTATGCTATTAAGGACAGAACCTTGAAAGACTATTTCAAAGCCTCTGCCATTTTGGTATTGATAGGAGGATTGGCAGTAATGCCTATGCTTGGCCGCTTAATTCCCACTATGGATTACACCAAGGAGACAATGAGGGGTGGGGCAGTGCTGCAAAATAATCCTGATGGAGAGAAAGAAGGTACAGGCTTGAATATTGACTATGCTTTTCAATGGAGTTACGGCAAGATGGAGACGATGACGCTGCTTATTCCCAATTTCTACGGGGGAAGTTCGCACTACAACATTGGGCAAGATTCCGAATCTTACAAAAAATTGAGGGGTAGCGGCAAGGACGGCAATTTGCACGCTATGCTCCCATGTATTGGGGTGACCAGCCGTTTACTTCCGGTCCTGTTTATGCGGGTGCTATTGTCTGTTTTCTCTTCCTGTTAGGCCTTTTTGTGGTGAAGGGTCCCGAAAAATGGTGGCTGCTGGCAGCTACTGTCGTATCTGTGCTGTTGTCGTGGGGCAGACATTTCTCCGGGCTCAACGAATGGCTTTTTTACCACCTGCCGTTATACAGCAAGTTCAGAACTCCCTCAATGACTCTGACTATAGCCGGCGTTACTATGGCCAATACGGCAGTATTGGCCATTAAAACTATTATTGAGCATCGTGAAGATAAGATTTTTATACAGCGGTTAAAGACGCCATTTTGGATTTCGGCTGGCATTACCGGCGGATTGTGTCTCATTTTTGCCCTGTTCGGTGGGTCTATGTTCAGTTTTACTGCAGAAGCCGATGCCTCCTACCCCGAATTTTTGGTGCCAGCCATTCAGCTTGACCGTAAGGCGATGCTCACTTCCGATGCCTGGCGATCGCTGACCTTTATTATTTTTGGGGCAATCATTATCTGGATATATATGCGCTATAAAATCAAGTCGCAATATTTGATTTTGATGCTCGGTGCGCTTATTTTTGTTGATATGTGGAGCGTGGACAAGCGTTTTTTGAATGACGATAATTTTGTGTCGGATAAAAAAGCAAAAAGTTTTCAGCCTACGCCGGCTGATGAGCTGATTTTGCAGGATAAGGATCCCAACTATCGGGTACTCAATTTGGCTTCCAACACGTTTAATGAATCCGTAACGTCCTGTTTTCATAAATCTGTCGGAGGATACAGTCCTGCTAAATTGCGCCGCTATCAGGATATTATTGATTATCATTTTTCCAAAAAGCTAAATATCAGTGTGGTAAATATGTTGAATACCCGCTATATTATTGTGCCGGGAGGCGAAGGGCAAGCCCCGCGGGTGCAATACAACTCCGAAGCGCTTGGCAATGTGTGGTTTGTTGATACGGTGGAATGGGTAGAGAGCCCCGATGCAGAAATTGTAGCGATGAACAGTTTTAATCCACGCACTACTGCTTTTATGGATAAAACATGGCAAAAAGAGTTGGAAAATATGGAGTTGCAGCCTGTTATTTCGGATACTGCGGCTTCTATCGTAATGACTGACTATACGCCCGGTCATATTAAATACAGGAGCCACAATTTACAGACTCAGCTGGCCGTTTTTTCCGAAGTCTATTATAAAACATGGTCGGCTTACATTGATGGCAAACAGGTGCCGATTTTACGTGCCAACTACATTTTGCGAGCATTGCCCGTACCGGCTGGTGATCACGAAATTGAGTTCAAATGTGTGGATAATTTGATGATAAAATCGGCCAAAGTATCGCTATGGTCATCTATTCTGATCATATTTGTATTGGGGAGCATTATCAGTTTGATGATTTATCAAAGGAAGAAAAATGAATGCAAAGCCGCATAAATTTGTTGCCTGAGTTGTTTTTTCGATTCGCAGTTTAAAATTACTTCGCCACCACAATCTTTCCGCTCTCGAGTTGCAGGCTGCTGGCGGTTTCCCAAATCCACTGACCCTGTGCGCCCGGGAGCGGATAGGTGAGAAGTGGCCGACCGCTTTGGTCGGTAATGGAGAGCTGGGTTTTTCGTACTGTAGAAATTCAATAAACTCCCGTAGCTTGCTTTATCACAATCATATAATCGGCATAGCGGCGTGCATTTCGCAATTTGGTTTCCCTTAAATTGAGAAAGGTAATATTATCGGGTGTCAGCATAGAGTTCAGGTAGTCTTTATGCTTGGCAAAATGTCCCGGATAAGGGAATATAGGTTTTATGATTTTGATTTTTCCTTTGGGACTAATTAATGTAAAAGAGCGAGAGATCGGATAAAAAGCAAGAGAAATGGTTTGCCTCTTAAAATGCGAGGCTTTATCGGTCTGCAACAGCGTTGTCACATTTTTAAATTTGCCCTGAAATCTTTTCACTATATCCGCTTCATCTCGCAGCACATGAGCGCGTCCTAAAATAGCTATATAAAAAGTGCTGTCATTATAGTATTGGTTTATAGTATTATACATAGATATGTCTCGCTCCTGAGTAACAATTGCATCTTGAAAGGTTGTTTTTCTAACCACCTTTTTCGGACATCTGCTTATGATTTCCGAGATATAGTAATAATCTCTTGGAGAGAGGCTGTCTTGAAAAAAATCCTTATGGGATAAAAAATAGTTTCCAAAGCGCTCATGAAACGGGGCAAAATGGGGATAAAACAAATGGTTGAGCGAGAAAAGAGAATCCAGGTAATTGAGCTGTGCCTGAAACAGAGAGTCCCGTATCTCATATTTTCGCAAAATATGAAGAATAGTAAAAACAGTGGAAAATAGCGAATATTCAACATCAATACAGCGGATTTGCAAGCTGCCACTTTCCATTGACTTTGCTATCTGAGCATAGTATAGAATGTCATTATACAGCGCCTTTTTAGTAGCGTGCAGGGAGTCTCTTTTCCGTGTTCCCCTGCATTGAAAATAGCGCTTGAGGGTGAGCGTATCGCCATATTCCAGCAAATTTTCAATATGGTACTGTAACCCGAAAGACATTTCCCAGCATAACTGAAAATGCCTGATTTGCTTGTTTTTATCAATAACATCTCTAATAATAGATCTTTCCATATTTCCAATTTCACAGATCTCATGCACCTCTCCCAGTAACAATATTTTTTTACTTTTAACGGGAATATCAAAAACTTCCGCAGTTGTTTCGTTTTGTGCAGCTGAGTGTATGAAGAACAGGCAACAAAAAATGATTAAAAACAGTTTTTTTTCCATTATTCCTATGTTTTATAAGTTAATTTTCCGTCTCAATACGCAAGTTTTACAATGAAATTCAATAAATTCCCGTAACTTGCTTCATAACAATCATATAATCGGCATAGCAGCGTGCATTGCGCAATCTGGTTTTCCTTAAATTGAGAAAGGTAATATTATCGGGTGTCAGCATAGAGTTCAGGTAGTCTTTATGCTTGGCAAAATGTCCCGGATAATTGGATTGAGGATTAAATAATTCGACTTCTCCCTTTGGATTAATTGATCTCTTATAGCGGGAGAGTGAACAAAAAACAAGAGAGTTTATCCGCCGCTTAAAGTGAGAATCTTTATCGGTTGCCAGTAAGGTGGCTACGTTTTTGAATTTGCCATGAAATTTTCTTTCAAAACCCGTACCTTTCCGTAAAACATGAGAACGTCCTAAAATAGCTATATAAAAAGTACTGTCATTATAGTGCTGATTTATAGCATTGTACATAATAATATCTCGCTCTTGAGTAACAATTGCATCTTCAAAGGTTGATTTTCTAACCACCTTTTTCGGACATCTGCCTATGATTTCCGAGATATAGTAATAATCTCTTGGAGAGAGCCTGTGTTGAAAAAAATCCTTATGGGATAAAAAATAGTTTCCAAAGCGCTCATGAAACGGGGCAAAATGGTAAAGCAAGTGGTTGAGCGAGAAAAGAGAATCCAGGTAATTGAACTGTTTTTGAAATAGAGAGTCCCGTATCTCATATTTTCGCAAAATATGAAGAATAGTAAAAACAGCGGGATGCAGGGGAGCTTCAACATCAATGCAGCGGATTTGCAAGCTGCCGCTTTGCATTGACTTTGCCATTTGAGCGTAGTACAGCATGCTGCGGTATGTTTCCTTTTTACTAGGAGTTAGCGTGTCTAATTTCGCTATTCCTGTACCTACACACGAGAAATACTGCTTAACGGACAGTGTATCATTATATTCAATTAAATTCTCAATATGGTACTGTAAGCTGAACGGAGCCTCAAGACATAGCTGATAATGCTTTATGTCCCTGTTTTGCCTGATTATATCCTTTACGATGCGTTTTTCCGCATCTTCAATTTCGAAGGTATGATGCTCTTCTCCTATTAATAATATTTTTTTACTTTTAACGGGAATATCAAAATCTTCCGCAGCTGTTTCGTTCTGTGCAGCTGAATACGCACAAAGCATACAGTAAAAAACAGTGATAAGCAAGGTCTTTTTCATATCAAAAATAATTTAAAAAAGCAAGCCAAAAGAATGCCTTTCAGCTTGCTTTACAAACTGTTAGAAAAAACAGGTCCATTCACGCAATGCAAAGCAGGTAACCATCGAAACAAATGAGGCGTAAGCATGGGCATCTTTGCCATCTTGGATGTCCCAGTCAGGATCATCGTCTAGCAGAATTGTCTTAGTAGCTATATAAAAACCGATTGCATCATAAATATCATAATTAGAAACAGAACCTACTAATTGGCTTTCCATACTGTCCCAAAACCAGGTACTGTACCGGTAAATGGCAAAGGCACTCAGAATTTCTTCCTTTTCCTCAGGCGACAGACCCTTTTCCTGCAGAATAAATGATTCGGCCTCTTTGCTTAGCGCTATTCTGCTGTTCAAGTCCGGAAGCTTTTGCATCTGTTTAAAATACAAATTTACAATCTGTTTCTCTGTTTCACTAATGCCTGACAGAGAGTTTATAAATTTGGAATTATATCCCTCCTTTGAAATAATATCGTCTTTCAGGCCCAATATCCTTTCGGCAGCCGCATCCGGATCCGAAATAGGCAGAGATGCCATTTCTACGTAAGCCCGTGCATACTGTGCTGAGTCGATTTTCTGATATATTTCATCGAAAAACTTCTGCAATAACTGATTGTGCTTTTCCCCTTGATAATCGTACGGGTTGTCGGCAAAGGATACGGAAATCGCCGCATCTGCCAAGGCATAATTCTTGTTTAATACCTTCTCAAAATCTTCCCCAATGGGATTAATTTTGTTGGTACTTTTTTCGCAAGCATAAAATATAATTCCGCTTGCTATTACCATTCCTATTATGGCAACTGTTATAATTTTTGTTTGTTTTATCATTGTTTACTCTTTTAAAGTTTGTTTGTTTTTTTAGTTAATATTCAGAATGTTTCATGAGAGTCTGCATGGCCTTTTTCATTTTTGCGAATTCCCCATGCCGAAAAACTCAACTCTCGGCGATTAGCCTTGTTGCTTATTCCGTCCGCTCACCCGAGACATTGAGCGGACTTCAGTCAGCCGTATTCGGTTTTCCAGATAAAAGGCGTAAACAGGTTTTGGAGAATTGGGTTGTTTCCGTTAGCAGTGCGAATGCGCAAACAGGCAAACGAATAAAAAGATAAAATGGCAAATCTGAAAATGCCTGTTTTGTGCATTTTCGCAAAAAACTTTAGGCAAAGTTCTTTTACCTTATTCCAAATTTGTACTGCATACTGCATGGTTAATGATGATTTAAAATCGGAGGCAAAAGTACAAATTTTTTTTATACCAACAACACAAAAATCTATTTTTTTTTCTGACTATCAAATAGTTACATACACTAACCAATCACTTCACTTTTTATCTTTTTTTATAGGGCTTAATAAATTAAAAAGACGTGAAACTGTTCACTGATTGCTTATTTTCCTTATTAGGCTCTACCAAAACCATTATCTGTAAATAAGTACGAATGTTTCACGCCCGAAGACGTGAACTTCGCTTACTTATTCTCACAGATTCGAAACTGGTAGATTTCAATAAGGAGAGAACAAGAGCGTAAATCTTTATTATATTTATACACAACGATATACGGCGTAACGTTTATTATATGGTACAAATAATAAATAAACAAATATAGATATATAATTCTGTTATGTAGGCAGTTAAATAGATTTGCATAAGCAAATATAAAAATGGCACTTTGCGAAGCAAAAGGCAATAAAAAAAGCCGCCCAAATTGAGCGGCTTTTTGCTG
>JAISAD010000079.1 GCA_031266895.1 Bacteroidales bacterium | reverse complement strand
CATTACAATGGGAAAAACAATAAAACTTCGCTCTGTCCCGGGTTTCCCTCCGCAGCGCGTGCTATCAAAAAGATGACCAGTAAATTACATACTACTAACGAATCGCACCAGCGCATCATGGTGCTGGAAGTTATGGGCAGAAATGCCGGTTGGCTCACTGGCAGTGCTGTATTTGGTGGCGCTCAAATGGCCTTGATTCCTGAGATAGAGATGACGCACGAGCGTAAAGAGTTCTTTTTTGAAATGGTAAGAGAAAAATTTATGCGTAACCCGAAACGTAGTTTGATTATTGCCGTTTCCGAAGGAGTACGCTGGTGGAATGAGGAAAAACAATTGCTGGATATGGTTTATGCCAGTCCTGACCTTGACGAATACGGACACCCGCGTTTTGGCGGCATAAGTGGCGTAATTGCTTCCGATATTTCCAAAAAGCTGGGGATTGAAGCACGCGGACAAATTTCGGGCTACATTCCCCGCGCAGGCAAATGCTGCGAGTATGACCGTCGTTTGACCTCTACACTGGCCGATAAGGTGGTAGATTTGCTGCTGCGCGGTGAATATGGTAAAATGCCGGTAATGAAAAACATTGTAGATTATAATGAGTTGGAAGAGTATCATACAGACACCATTGACATGGGCAACATTGGAAACCAGTCTCTGCCTGCTAGCTACTATAATGCCAACGAATTTTGCTTTACCGATCAATATATTGATTTTCTGAAACATATACTTGGCTACCCTTGCAGAATGGAATTTAATACTGAATTTCCAATTGTCATTCCTCAATAAAACATTATAAAACAAAGCATCATGAACATTATCAGCGGTACCGCATTGGCAAAAGAGATTAAGACCGGTTTGGCAGCCGACATTAGTGCCATAAGTGCCCGGCGCGGAAGAGCGCCGAAAATAGCGTTAGTGCTGGTGGGTGAGGATCCGAACAGTGCTTCTTACGTGCGTAATAAGGGCAAAACAAGTGCTGAACTTGGCATAGAAAGTGATACGCATCATCTGCCAGAAACAGTTACTCAAGAGGCGCTGATCGCCACTATAGACGAGTTGAATCGGGATGTTACAGTTGATGCTATTTTAGTGCAACTTCCGCTGCCACAACATATTGATACTGAAAAAATATTAAATACTATTGATTATCGAAAAGACGTAGATGGGCTGCATCCGATAAATGCAGGTAAATTCAGTTGCGGCGAAAAGGCAATATTGCCATGCACGCCGCGCGGCATCCTATCATTGCTGCGTTATGGACATGTGGAAATTGCTGGCAAGCATGCTGTAGTAGTTGGACGCAGCAATCTGGTGGGCAAACCTGTGGCGCAATTGCTGCTTCGCGAAAATGCTACAGTTACACTCTGTCACACACAAAGTCGCAATTTAGCAGACATGGTGCAACAGGCCGATATCCTCGTGCTGGCAATGGGCTGCCCCGGCGCAGTTACGCCCGACATGCTAAAACCGGGCGTAACAGTGGTGGATGTAGCAATTAATTATATAGACAACAAGTTGTGCGGAGACCTCTACATGGCTTGTCATCTGCCCGACCTCGAAGCCAAAGCAGCAGCCATTACTCCTGTCCCCGGCGGCGTAGGACCTATGACAATCACTTCACTAATGCAAAATATTTTCGAAATTTACCTGGAGAGGAATTGAACATACCTTTTGATCAGAAATTTATCCTTTCGATCTTCCAAAATCATGGTAATGGCGCGGTTTACTTCAGCTATTGAACCGACACACTCAAAAGGTTTATTGGGAGCAATGCCGCACAATTCATCAAAATATTGTTGCATTTCGGGCTTATTGAGCAAGTCTTCACCAAAAATGGCAAACAGCTCTCCATCAGTAAGAAATGGCGATAAAATAAGATAGGCAAAAAGGCATTTGGAACAGGCACAGCACCATCTATTTTCCTTACTCCCTGCATTACAGCTTTTGAAAACGGAATGGTATTGCCTGTATTGCGCAAACTTTTCGGCAATCTGCAACTCATCCAACGATCGCAAATAGCTGAAGTAGTGGGCACAGTCATTCATATTTTCCTTTACATAGAGCCTAAAGTCTTCTTCAAATTCCAGCGATTTGGAGTATTGATGATTGATGTCAGTGCCCGGAATGGTTGGCTCGTTGGCGCTCAATTCATTAGAAAGGGCTATACAGCGCGTGGCTGTTCCATAGCTTACCAGCAAAGTGTAAAAAGCCAGCATAGCCGAGAAAGGGGTGTGCCCATTCAAAAAATTCTGTTTATTCAACTCCAAAAGCTGTGGCGCAATTTCACGGTACAAAATTACAACCTCCCCCGCAGGGTCAAAACCGGCAATGCGGGCACAATCAAGGGTAGCACCCCGTGGATTGACGATAAATGGAAGTACTTGACTTTGCAGGCGCAACTCTTCGAGGGTAACTACCGAATCTTTACCGCCCCCAATGGGAACAATAACTCGCTCGTTATCTTTAATATATTGAAAATGAAACAGCTCAACAGGCTTAGCCTCTTCTGAAAAAGCAAAAGCAAACAAATCTTTAGCCGTAACCGTTATGTCATTATGGTAAAAAAATTCTCCTAATCCCTTGTAATAGAGTTTGCGCCACCACGCTTGTTGAACAGGAGTTAAAGAGTGCGCTTCTATCCTAATAACAGGAGAACATATTGATTTCCAATAGCTTATCAATTCAATCATTCCAATATGAAAGACCAGGCCGGCAATTTCGGCATCTTTTATAGCCGACTGCGCATAATTTGCCAGCGACAACCGCATGACAGGTTGAAAAATAATATCATTCCCGACTGTAAATCGGAACTGTATCTTGATTTCATTGTCTCGGTACTGAAAATCATAACTTTCGTAAGTAAAAACAGGATATGTTTTTCTTAATTTGGTAAAAAGGATTTGGTTATGTAATTTATTCGCAGACATAATTTTAGCGCATTATTTATCCGATAAAAACAGGAGAAAAAAAACTACAGGCCATCAACCAGTGCTTCGCATACCGGCCTGAAAACTGTATATTTGGTAAATCGCTCATCGGCTACAAAACCGTCACCAATGTTTATCGTACTGTCGGCTTTAGTTTGTCGTACCCGCACATTAGAGTAGATTTTCTTAGCCATTTTGTCCCAGATAATTTGCTCTGTTTCAATTTTTTCATTCTTTTTTAAATCTACAATAACCACATTTTTGCGTGCCTCCATAAATTGGGTTTTATCGTTACTGATGGCATAATCGGCCGTCATGCGCGACTGTTTTTCGCCAAAATCGTCGTAAGAGGTAATAGTAATGCCCTGAGGACAATCCATATAGGCATTATCGCCCTTGTAAGTATTTAAAATGGGGGCGGATAATTCAAAATTTACTTTACCGGAGTCGCTATATACAATGGTAATATCTTTCGCCGACTCATCAGGAAACTTGCCGTTAAACTCCAATTGTTCGTTTTTTTTGTAGCTTTTGCTGCAAGAAACAAAAAAAGACATCATGCCAATGAATAATAAAGGCGCAATGTCTCTTAATCTTAGGGTTATCATGTAGAAACAGAATTATCTTACGGTTGTAGTTTCCTGTATCCAGCAACCCACTTTATAGCTTGCTCCCGACTGCAACCCTCTGTCAAACTTATCTTCCGCAGAGGGAAATCTCAATCCTGAACGGGCTTCCTGCGCTTTATCGGCCACAGAAGGGTCAACAGCTCCGGCCTTGGCGTACTTGTCGGCTGCCGCCCAATTGTAAGCGTAAGGCAACATGTCGCCACCACCGCACCTTGAACCGGATGCCTTATAAAGATCGCCAATCAGGATATAGGCTTTGCCGCAATTAGGATTGATTTTGATAGCATTCAATGCCGCACTTCTTGCTTCCGAATAACTTCCTTTTAACTGGTAAGCCAAACCCAGCATATAGTAAGGTTCTATTTTCTGTTCATTGGTTTCATAGAGATTAATCGCTTGAGTCAAATATTCAATAGCTTTATTTAAAGTGCTGTCATGTTGCAACATAAGCGTGCCTGTTAAAAATGCAGTTTGTGCACTCGGATCATTTTGATGCACAATTTCAAGGGCGTGCCTGAAAACACGCAACAGCATGCAACCCCGTTTTGACAGCGTGTTGACCATCTTTTTCAACACAGGAATATTATCCTTACTGTTTTCAAATTTCTTGTTATACACGACTTCCAATTTTTCGCAAGAAGCATAAGGCAAAAATCCTAATTCAATATTATTAAGTGTTTTACGATAATTTGTAACTAACTTCATTTGACGAGCGGTATCGGCCGAAAGCGCCTTTGCTCTTTTATTATATTCGGCCTCCGAAATAGGATTTTCCACAATTTCGCGTTTTTCCCATGCTTCATTCAGATTGTCAAAATGGCTCATAGCCTTGTCATACCCTTTAAACGCATCATTAATGGCATCATCAATATAGCCTGTAGCTCTTTCGTAAGTTTCAATCACAACATTGGTGTCCCGTTTAATTTTGGTAATCTGCTCGGCGGTTTTAAAAAACACGTCCCAGATAGCCGGTTGTGTTTTATCCTTTTCTAATTCTACCGATTCTATAAACCAGTCATAAGCGTCCATATAATTTTTGCTGCGATAGCGAATGGTATTAAAAGCCTTAAATCCCAATCCGTAACCTTTCGTATATCTGTCGGGAAAATATTTTGCCCCCATATCATAAGACCACAGCAAGCTGTCTATCAATTGTTCCCGTTTCATCGAATCCTTTTCTGCCTTGATCAGATTATCGAACATGGCCTGAGCATAAGCAAACACTCCATTCCATGAACGGGGACAATTATTGACTACATATTGCCAATAAGAATAGGCATCGGCATAGCTTTTTTGATCATAATATAATTTAAAGGCGGAGAGTTGTTCAAGACACTTGATAGAGTCTTGAGGGGTAGCGCCATACTTAAAGTTAAAATCCTGGGCATTCCCGAATGCTAATGCGGCACAAAAGGTTAATAACAAAAATACTTTCTTCATCTTCACTAATTTTATCTGGTTTATTATTCTTCGATATAGACTAATTTTATGTTTTAAAGATTAATAACAATAATTTTCCACAACTGCTATTCTAATTTTACCCGTTGATACCATTTTTCATGCAAGATAAAATTAAAAGTCAGTTTCAGCACATCCTGTCGGAAAAGGCTGTTTTTGAGTGTTCCCATTTGGCCGTATTCGACCATGATATTGAGGGAAGCATTGGTGTTAAAGGTACGAAGAGGAAGACCAATGCCAGCGCAAACAGTATATTCGGAAATGGGGGTTCCTCTCACGGAAAAATAGCCGGTGGAGTATTTTGCCCCTATTCTAAAATTGATGCGCTTGCCGAATTTTCCTGACGTAGGGTCAGGGGTAAACTGTAAACCGGCAGAAAAGAGCAGCATATTTCGCAGCATAGTGTCTTTTGAGCCGTTCATCTTGTATTGAGTCCAATTTTGCCGTGTAGCATCAAAACCTATAATGATTTTATCTTTAAAATTATAGCTTATGCCACCACCCACCGATTGTGGAATGCGCATTATGCCTTTTCCCTTGTCAGTGTAGAGTACCGTATCGTATGTTATGCCAGAACTGTAACTTCCCTGGTAATGCTTGACAAAAAGATTGCGGCTTGTTGCAATATAGGCACTGTTTTCATACACGACACCCACCCCAAGTGTATGATGTTCTTTAAGTTTGATTAAATACTGGACGCCGGCAGAGAGGTAAAGCCCATTTACTTGATTGTTGTCTTCGATTCTGGAATTTAAAAAGTTTGGCGCCACAAATTCAGCCATTCTGATGGTATTTTTCGAGCCGAAAAGGTAGGAGAGGTTGATTCCTATCGAAAATCCTTTAAAAAGCCTGAATGCATTACCCCAATAGAGCTGATACAGACCACCTTCACCACGATACTGGTAGTCTATCTGACCAATGTTTTCTACGGTTTTGCTATCGTTGATGGCATAATCCAAACTGCTAAAGGGCAAAATGCCGATGCTGGTGCGCCAATGACGGGTAATTGGCAGTCCTATCAGCAGATAGTTTGGACGTGCGATGACATTCTGTTGTGTCTTATTTTGAGAAACCAGCTTCCCTGAAATGATGGAAAACGAGGCATCCATCAGGATGGAAAGCGAATCAAAAGCCACATAGGAAGCGGGATTTTTGAAATTGATCCAATAGTGATTTTGCATGGCATAAGCCACGCCACCCATAGCCTGCAACGGGCCTGCGTTGATATGTGTAAGTGAACCAATACCAAAACCTGAATAGGGCGAACTGATTTCATTTTGCGCTTTGATACCCAAACAAGCTATAACAAACAGGAAACTGATGAGTAGATTATGCCAATATGTATTCTGCATTCAATTGTAATATTTTATGTAATCCTTTAAGGACAAAATTTGAGCCGACAAATATACTATCTTTTACCGATTTTTGCAAAAACTCACCATCGCCGCCTGTAATCAGCACTTTGAGGCCGTTGTAACGACTTTGATAGTTTTTGATAAAGCCTTCAATTTCATAAATTGTCCCATTTATAACGCCACTTTTTATAGATTGTTGTGTGGTTCGTCCTAAAAAGTAATCAATTTTTTCAAGTGGAATTAACGGCAAGTTAGCGGTATGTTGATGAAGCGCCGCCAATCGCATGTTGAGACCGGGTGAAATAGAGCCCCCATAATAATTGCCATCACTATCGATAAAGTCAAATACCAGGCAAGTGCCGGCTTGCACAATCAGGCTGGAATGGTGATCGTAAAGTTGGTGAGCAGCCACAGCACAGGCAATTCGATCCAGGCCCAATGTTTGTGGGGTTGCGTAACAGAGTTGAACAGGTAGTTTGCTGTTGTGCGTAAAGCGGTGATATTCGGAGCTGAGTTGCAAAAAACGTTCCAATTCGACATTGCAGCCAATTACAGAGGAGAGAATAGAACGCCGAATATTATAAACATAAAAGATGTCAATAATATCTTCCATATTTAATGATTTGTAGATTTGCATGGCTACCATTTCGCCTGCCGCATCAAAAACTGCCACTTTTTGCCGATTATTTCCTACGTCTATTATTAAATCCATGCTTATTTGAATGAAGTTGCAAATATCCGTAAAATTTTTTAATTGTAGAAATACAAAAAAATAACGGAACTTTCTCAAAGCTTCCAAAACGGAAAATCATTATTTAATCGTTTCTCATTCCTTTTTGTAACTGATTTTTATGTGAGAATATATCTTACTGCCTATTTAAAAAGGGTAGAATCTGTTTATAAAGCTAAATTTTATCTGTTTTAAGTGTAATCCAAAAATTTTATGGATATTTGCAATTTCAAATTGTAAAAACAATAAAATTATGAATACTATTTTTGAGAGTGCCATCTATGAAAGCAGACGAGCCGTTTTAAAGCAAAGAATGCAGTCGGGGATCGCCCTTTTTTTAGGGAATACGGAAGCCCCGATGAATTACCTGTCAAATACTTACAAATACCGACAAGACAGTACATTCCTCTACTTTTTTGGTTTGGCGCTGCCCGATTTGGCTGCTGTAATTGATTTTGACGAAAACCGTGAAATTATTTTCGGAAACGATTTCGACATTGATGATATTATTTGGATGGGCAATCAGCCGTCTGTGCAAGCGTTGGGCGAGCAGGCAGGCGTGCATGAAACAATGCCGATGGCTAAGTTGGCCGATTATCTGGCTGGTGCTAAAGGGCGTAAAATACACTTCGTTCCTCCTTATCGTGCCGAAACCAAAATTGTTCTTTCAGAGCTTACCGGATTGAAAATCGGTGAATTGAAAGCAAATGCCTCGGTAGAATTGATTAAGCATACGGTAAATATGCGCTCAATAAAAGAGGCTTGCGAAATTGCAGAAATGGAGCTGGCTTGCTCCATTGGCGTATTAATGCATCGTTCGGTAATGAAAGCATGCAAACCGGCAGTATCCGAGTTGGAATTGGCAGGTCTGGTCGAAGGGTTGGCGCTGGCCAAAGGAAATGGGGTCTCTTTTCCGGTAATTTTGTCGCAGCACGGCGAAACATTGCATAACCACAATCACAATCTTATCCTTAAGGAGGGAAATATGTTGCTGACTGATGCCGGTGCTGAGGGACTGATGAATTACTGTTCCGATTATACGCGTACTATTCCGGTGAGCGGTAAATTTAGCCCAAAACAGCGTGAAATTTACGAATTGGTGCTTAAAGCCAATATCGAAGGCATTGCCAAGATGTGTCCGGGTATCACTTTTAAAGAAGCACATCGCCATGCTGCCGAAATCATTGCTTCGGGGTTAAAAGAATTGGGGTTAATGAAAGGTGATGTGAAAGAAGCCGTAGAGCTGGGTGCGCACGCCCTCTTCTTTCCGCATGGCTTGGGACACCAGTTAGGATTGGATGTGCATGATATGGAGAATTTTGGCGAAGATTATGTTGGTTATGACAATACTGTGCATAGAAGCGACATATTCGGCTGGAACGCCTTGCGCATAGCGCGTGAACTGAAACCCGGATTTGTGATAACCGTAGAGCCGGGCATCTACTTTATTCCACAACTTATCGATATCTGGAAAAGCGAAAAACGCTTTGAAAACTTTATCAATTACGATAAGGTAGAAACTTATCGTGATTTCGGTGGTATCCGAATCGAAGATGATGTGCTGGTTACGGAAACTTCACATAAAGTATTAGGTCCTCATTTGGAAAAAGGAGTTGATGAACTGGAAGAGATAATGAAAAAATAACATCTCAAAATTTATCAGAAAGTTCTGGAACAGTATATAACCGTGAACGACAAATTGAACTGTAAATTATGAATATTTTAATTATTGGACGTGGCGGACGTGAACATGCTATTGCATGGAAGGCTGCACAATCGCCGTTGGTGTCTCAAATCTTTGTAGCGCCGGGAAGTGCCGGCATGAGCGAGCATTATAATTGTGTCAATATCAATGAAACCGATAATGCAGGGCTGCTTGACTTTGCCAAACTGCAGCAAATAGATTTGACCATCGTAGGCCCTGAAGCGGCCCTGATGAATGGGATTGTAAACGATTTTCGCGCAGCAGGCCTCACCATTTTTGGGCCGGATAGAGCCGCCGCCATGATTGAAGGCAGCAAATCATTCGCAAAACAATTGATGCAAAAGTATCATATCCCGACCGCTGCCTTTGAAATTTTTTCCGATTATGAGAAAGCAAAACAATATGTGTCAGGGTTAGACATGCCTGTTGTAATCAAATTCAATGGATTAGCAGCAGGCAAAGGAGTAGTAATAGCTCAAAACGAAGCAGAAGCGATTCAGGCATTACACGAAATATTGCAGGAGAAGAAATTCGGCGCCGGAGATGTAGTTATTGAAGAGTTTTTGAGGGGGCCTGAATTTTCACTTATGGCCCTGGTAAACGGCGAGCAGGTAGTTCCTCTGCCTGTTGCACAAGATCACAAGCGCGCTTTCGATAATGATGAAGGACCTAATACGGGCGGTATGGGCGCCTGTTCCCCCGTGCCGATTATTCCGCAAAAGGCTATAACCGAAGCTATAACGAAAATTATGCAATCTGCAGCTAAAGCCATGGTTGAGGAAGGAAGGCCATTTTGTGGTGTACTCTACGGTGGGCTTGTCTTGACAGAGTTCGGTCCGAAAGTGATTGAATTTAATGCCCGTTTCGGCGATCCTGAAACCGAAGTGGTGCTTCCTAAAATCAGTAGCGACCTGGTGCAGCATATTTTGGATGTGTTAGCCCACCATCCCACCGTCGTAACTTGTTATGACAATTTTTTTCTGGGAGTCGTAATGGCCTCAAAAGGATATCCCGGGAGTTTCACAAAAGGGGGCCCGATTCAAGGACTTCCGTTGAAAAACACCGTTTTTCACATGGGGACAGATCAAGAGAATGGACAATGGGTAAACAGCGGAGGCCGGGTACTGCTTGTGCTTGGAGAGGGCAAAACTGCAAAAGAGGCTCGGGAAGATGCCTATAAGGCTGTTGATCAAATTGATAGCGACAATCTGTTCTATCGAAAAGATATTGGACACCAGGTCATAAATTATTAATCTATTGAAAATCAATAAAATGAAAAAAGAAACTGCCATTCCGCAAAAAAAGATATATCTGCTACTCCTTAGCTTGTTGTCGGGCTTGCTGTTGTGGCTTTCATGGACACCCTCCGGTTTTCCGTTCCTCATCTTTTTTGCCTTTGTACCTATGCTCTTTATTAGCGACCTGTTGCTGCCACGGCATAGTAAAGTGTCGCTCTGGCATGGCATTATTTACACGCTTCCCGGTTTGCTGCTTTGGAATGCCGGTACTACATGGTGGATATGGAACAGCACACCGTCCGGAGCTGCAGGCGCTATTGTGCTCAACTCCCTTTTTATGTCAATAGTGTGGGGCTTGTGGCATTGGAGTCGCAACCAGCACATTCCCGAACCGGCAAGTCCTGTTATCCTGATCACTTTTTGGATAGGCTGGGAATTGCTTCATCTTCATTG
>JAISAD010000082.1 GCA_031266895.1 Bacteroidales bacterium | reverse complement strand
TGGCACATACATCCACATTTAATGCCAGCAGTGTATCCAACAAATGGCTATTACCTACCCTCGAAGTTTGGTTACAGCAAAGCGCAATTCGCTTTCTGGTAAGTTGTGCAAGATATTTTTCAGTACAAACTGCCCCTACCCTAATTTGAGCATAGTTATGCTCAAAAAGAATGAGGAGTATAAGAAAAAGAAAGGTTTTCTTCAAATGTGTAAAAATTTTAATTTTTACTCAAAAACAGGTATCGCATTTTGATTTTCAACTAATTGATGGTCTATAAAAATACGTCCACATGCTTCACAAACAATAATTTTCTTATGCAGTCTAATATCCAGCTGACGCTGAGGAGGTATTGTACTGAAACAACCTCCGCAAGCATCGCGTTCTATTTGCACTATAGCCAATCCATTGCGGGCATTCTTGCGAATACGTTCAAAAGCCACCAAAAGCCGTCTATCCACAACTGTTTGCAACTCCTCGGCCTTAGCTACGAGTTCGGCTTCCTCTTTTTCAGTATCTGCAATAATGCCTTTCAGTTCTGATTTTTTCTGTTTCAACAAGTCGGCAAGCTCACTCAATTTTTCCTGAAAAACAGCAATTTCCTCATTTTGAGCAACGATTTCATTTTGATAGCGCACTTTATGCTTTTCTGCTAATTGAATTTCAAGATTTTGATAATCAATCTCTTTCGTCAAGGATTCATACTCTCTGTTATTTCGAACATTATCCTGCTGTGTTTCATATTTTGTAATCAACTCTCTCCCCTCTTTTATGCGGGTATCTTCTTCTATAATTTTAGCTTTCAGCGTCTTAACATTATCTTGATAATTGGCGATACGGGTTTTCAATCCTTCGCAAGCATCTTCGAGGTCGCGCACTTCATCTGGCAGTTCACCACGTACAATTCTGATTCTATCTATTTGTGAACAAATATGTTGCAGATTATACAGCGACAATAACTTTTCTGCAATGGTCGTCTCATTTGCATCATCTCCTGCCGCATTGGCAAGGTTAAGAGAGAAATTTTGGTTCTCAAAGGATTGTTCTGCCGCATTTATAACTTTCTTTTTAGCCATACTATAATTTACATTTATTTAATAATCAATACTATACGAAAGCAATTTCCAATTTTTCCGTTGTAGAAATTGCGGTTGCAAAGTTAGTGAATTTTCTCTTTAATTCGGCGCAAATAATTTCTCTTATAAAATGTTCGCTTTCAAAATGGCCAATATCTGCTATAATCATCTGATTATCAGCAATAAAAAAATCATGATAGCGTACATCGCCGGTAATATAAATGTCGGCTCCGGCAGCAAAAGCAGTCTTGATAAAAGAACTGCCAGAGCCTCCACAGAGTGCTACTTTTTCAATTTTCTTATTAATTTTTCCCGAAACCCTAAAAGTTTTTAATTCCAATTGTTCTTTTAGAAATTTATAAAAATCAGCTATTTCCATTGGTTGTGCCAATTTTCCAATGCGTCCCAAACCAACATTTTGATACTCTTTTATAATGGGCGTAATGTCAAAAGCCGGTTCTTCGTAGGGGTGTATGCGATAGAGTGTTTTGATAACACTCGACTGTAATGCGGGTGGAAAAAGCAGCTCAATGCGTTGCTCCGGGACAGTCTCTTCTCTGCCCTGTTCTCCGATAAAGGGCTGTGCGTCCGCTTTCGGCTTAAAACTGCCAATTCCTTCCTGCGTATAGCAACAGCACTCATAATTTCCCATCTGACCGCAACCGAGTGCAAAAAGAGCATCTTTCAGCGGGGCGGCAAAATCGACAGGCACATAAAACGATAACTTTTGCAATTGTAAACGTTTAGGCGAAAGTAATTTCACTTCTTGAAGATTCAATTTTTCAGCAAAAAGGTCATTGCCGCCATTTGTACCGGCATCTATGCAAGTGTGCATCGAATAAATTAAAATGTTGTTTTGTAATGCCTTACATATTATTCGTCCTACAGTATTATTAGGTTCTATATTTTTCAACCCATTGCCAAAAATAAGTGGATGATGCGATATGATAAGATTTTTCTCAAGTGCAATAGCCTCATTTACAACCGATTCAGATATATCAAAACAGATCAGTGCACCGGTAATTTCCTGCTGGCGGTTGCCGCATTGCACACCGCAATTATCAAACTCTTCCTGCCAAGTTAAAGGAAATCGACTTTCTAAATGGTTTAATATGGTTGATATTTTCATAGATTAATGGTACTTTTTCAATCAATACGCGCCTTGCGTTTTTTTTGCAAAAATAGCGCTTTTTAGCAAATTTGAGACATTTTCCCAATACAACAAAAAAACTTGCAAGTTCGGCAAATATAGCTCCCAAACTTGCAAGTTTTGAAAACAGTTAGTGTTTGCTCAACTGCCCTATTTGCTCACTATTATCTTCCTGTTTATAACTCCTTCTGTCGTAGTTATTTTCATGAAATAGCTGCCATTGGGAAGGTTGTTGAGGTCGGCATTGTAAATGGTACTGCTAATATTGGAAACCGTTTGTACTGGCATGCCCATAGTGTTGCAAATATTAATTCCTAAAATAGTAGCCTCGCTTTGGATAGAAAGCGTATGGCCTGCAGGATTGGGATATAATTTAAAACTATCTCCGCCAATGTCCAATATACCGGTTGCATCCTCTGCTCCTTTTTCCCCTACTACTACTTCATCTCCTTCTCCTATTTCTTCTCCTTCGCCCTCTATTACTACCTCATCCCCTTCGCCTTCATCTTCGTTACAGTAATCGCACCCATCTTCATCATCCTGCGGGATAATTGTGGCAGGCAGGTAGAGAATGCCGACATTACTTGCCAAAAAGCAAGTATTGTCGTAAGAGGCAATATCGGAATAGTATATGTTTTGAATTTCCCCAAGAGGCTGATCGCCAAAATATCGCTGTTCATGTTGCCATGTCAAGCCGTTATCGTTACTCATCATTACAGAACCTATCATTACCTGGGCTAAACTGCCGGTAGGGTGTTGACCACACACAATAATTTCTCCATTGGCCAGCCTGGTTATGCCGCCGCCATCTATACCAATCATGCCTGTACCATTATTGGGAGGAGTGAGAATGCTGGTATGGTGGGTTTGAAAACCGTCCTGTGAAGAAAGGATAATCACACTCCCATTTCCCTCTAATCCAATCAAAATATCAGCACCTTCTTCCATTGCAAACATGGACATTATGAATGTAAATGTTTCGACAGGCAATTCAATAACCGTTCCTTCATTAGAAAAATCAATGGAAAATACCTGAAACTGACTATTATATGGATCTAAAGTTGCCTGTCCTTGCACATAAGCATAGCGATTTGAGGCATCCCATTTCAAAATGCTTTTTGATTGGGCGTTTGCAACATTCCATTGATTGATATTAAACACTTCGGTCATTGTGCCCGCAGCATACTTATAGATAACCTGATTGCTGGAGAAATAGAAATTATTTTCATCAACAGGCTTAAATTGCGTAATAGACGAAATATTCGGAATGTCAAATGGGTGCCAAGTGTCGCCGCCATCAGTTGTGGTCAGCAACAAGCCGGCTTTGAAAGCATAACCAAAATCTGTGCCAAACATGGTAAGGCTTAAAGGATGGTGTCCACTGCCATGATAACCGGATGTATATACCAATGCCCATTCTTCATCAAGAACACCTTTCTTGTATATGTCCCCTCTTCCCGAACTGATTAACAGGCTGTTGTAACCTGTTAGTGCGATACTGTAAGTATCATACCCCTGATACGGATGTCCATTCGGATGCGTGACAGGAGACGGCAATATTTGCCAAGTTGGTTGTGCATTAGCACAAAGCGTAATAAACGCTAAACTTAAAATTATTATGAGCTTTTTCATTTTTAATTGATTTTAAATGATGATTACTGAATTTATTGTTTGATTACTTTTTTATTGATTATGTGATTATTATTCAAGTATATGCGAATAAGATATACTCCTTTTTCAAGATTTGCGATATCCAATTTTGTATGGGTTGAGTTGATCTCTTTAGAAAAAATTGGTCTGCCCACAAGATCATAGATGGCAATATGGGTCATTTCATTTTCTCCGCTCGAAAGTTCTATACTGCCCGATGTAGGATTGGGGAACAAGAAAACGTTATCAGCAGCATTGGTTGATTGTGGTTTTAAATTGCTATTACTATACTGCAATTTGCGTTCTTCCATTCCATTATAATCCTCACATATTCCATAAAAGAAACACAACACTCCCTGCGCCATGCTGGCAGAGCGTCCATGTGTGGCAGTTGCAAGGGTTTGTAATTCGGCAATTTCGGCTTCTGTTAATTCCTCCCATGTTCTACTTGAGATTTGCACATTAATTTTCAAATCTTTAAACCGTAAATAGTTATGATGTTCTTCCATTTCGAAATCTGAAAAATTAAACATTGTTGGGATTAGAGACAAAGTTGCTTCCGCATTATTTACATCTCCCAATTGAAAATAGACCTCTGCAAGCAGATATTTAGCAATCGGCGTACGAATAATGCTGTACCATTTTTGAAGTTCGTTTAAATTATCAACAGGTTCGTTCAACAATTTACTGATATTGGCATCGGCAATTTTGCGCATGGTATTGCTAATGGCGTCCATTTGATTTTGTATCTGCAGAGCAGCAGCAATCAATTCGGGTGAATATGGTGCAACATTTAGCAAAATTTCTTGATAGCCACTGTTTTTCCATTCTTCTGCAAGAACATCGTACTGCTCCTGCAGCGTTATATAAGTATCGACGTCTGCAAGCATATCAGCGCTTGCGCACACAGTAGGCACACAATCATTGGGCGTTGCATTCGGAGCCAAACTGACATATGTTAGCGTAGGAAAAACAGGAGTAAAATAAATCCCATCGCTAAAATGGTAAGTTATGTATTGTGGACCACCGGAGTAAATACTGTTAATCACAGTATAATAGAATTCGTTGTCAGCGCCCTGGGAAGGAATTCCCTGTTTTATTTTTATTGTTGCAGATTCTTGAAGAAAAATATCATAATAATTTTTACCAAAGTAATTGCAGAAACATTGAAGGCCATGGTCATTACTGCCTATATCTGTGCCGTTTTGTCCGGAAATAAAAACACCATTTTCCATATCTGAAAAACTGTTGCGATAGATTAAATTATCGGCAGTTCCTGAATCAAATATCAACATTCCAGAATAACGATTCAGATTCTCCGTTGTAAATCTATTCGCTTCTATATGATAGCCTGTACAGTTTCTACTTAATATACCGCAATAATAACCGATAGAAGACTGAACAAAAGGATAGGTATTAAACGTGGATTGAATGATTTCAAAATTGTTAATTCCTGAAACCATTGCACCGGAACTGTTACCGTCAAAAATGGCATGATTTACATAAAAAGAGGTAGGAAAACCTGCGGTATAAGCCTCTATGCCCAACAGCAAACCTGTAAAGTGTGAGGGTTGTGCATACTGGTCAGGACAAAAACAACCGGAATAGGAAACACTGCAATAGTCATCTACAATATAGTGAGCATCTTCCGACTGAATACCTCGCCATGCGAGTGTGGCATCCGCATTGTTGAAATCACACCCCAAAAATTGAATATTTTTATTGTGGTTGATTTTGACGTGCATCCCTGTATTTACGCCGTCATTTGTACCTATGTAATTATTATCCATATAGAACTTGCACCGGTCAAAGGTAAGCAGATTGTAACTGCCGTAACTGTATGGCGCAAACCTGACGGCACAGCCATTATTGGCAAAAGCGCTATTTTTTGCCTCAACTATGGCGCCACTGTAAGCTGTTGAGGATTGTCCAACAGTTGCAATAGCACAAACAGCATTCTCAAGAGTAGAATTTGACATAATAACCACTCCTTGATAAGCAGCATCACGCGGCCGATTTCCATCTCCTTCTACCACAATGCCATTCCACATACTGTCACAAGAAGTAAGATAAGAACCGTCGATAAGTAATTGGCCTGTTGCCTTTACCACTATACCGGCATCCTGTAAAAACTTAATATTAGTATTGTTGATATTTAGTGTAACACCAGCGGCAACGGTAACTACCCCTGTTACCATTGTAGGAGTATTCCATGTCGTATTGTTCGTAATAGTGGTAGTTGAAACTATATCATATCCCGGATCCCAACAGTTCGCCAATAAAACTGCTTCGTAGGCATTCACTAATCCGTATCCGACAAGAGAATCCCAAGGGCCGTTAGGGTAATTATATGGATCTCCATCATCATACCGATATAAATCGGGTCTGATTTTTTGTGCTGTAACTTCTATAATATTATTCACTTGTAGCCTCGTTAAATTTGGATTAACGGATAAAATCAATGCGGCTACACCGGCAACGTGGGGAGCTGCCATTGATGTGCCGGACATAGTCATGGTCCCACTATACTCATTGGTAGAAAGAATATCTACGCCGGGAGCAACTACATCCAATTTTTTTCCATAATTAGAAAATATCGCTCTTTCCCCGTTTTGTTGTATTGCCCCCACTACTGTGAGATAGGGCATATAACAGGCAGGGTAGGTCACTTGATTCTCGTAATCATTACCAGAAGCAAACACCACAATCGTTCCTTTTCCATTTCTACCCAGATAAAGTGCATCGGAAATAGCATCCTCAAGCATGATTGATTGGAGACTGTCGTATGGCTCCCCCGAATTTACAGAAGCTCCCCATGAATTGTTAATTATATCTGCTCCATTTTGCCATGCCCAATTGATCCCATCTGCCAATTTTTCTGAAACATTAGGTTGTCTTACCAGTAAACTATTACTTACGCTCATTAATTGAGATCCATAAGCAACTCCTACTACCTGCAGGTTATTATTGCCTACAGCAGCGACAGTACCGGCTACATGCGAACCATGATAACCATAAACATTACTTGGCGAAGTTCCAGTTTGGCAATCGTAACTATAAGGGTAAATATTTGCTGCCAAATCAGGATGGTTGAGTTGTATTCCTTGATCAACAACAGCTACTTTTACCCCATATCCATCAGAATAGTCCATGCCCTGCAGGCATTGATATCGTAACCGTAAGTGCGATTTTGCAATCCCCATAACTGATCAAACATCGGGTCATTGGTGCAGTTGGATTGAAAATTAAACATAAAAGCAGGATCTATTTCTTCAAACAGACCTGTTTCGTAAAAAGCATTTGCCATTTGAACGGCATCTCCGGCACTGTTTCCGGTAACGGAAAGCCGGTACCATAACGGCATAAATTCATTCTGTTTCACAATTTGCACGCCTTGCTGTTCGGCAAGCTGTGTCAATAACGCAAGATCTCCT
>JAISAD010000080.1 GCA_031266895.1 Bacteroidales bacterium | reverse complement strand
GTGGCCGGTCATGGATTTGGTAGAGCTTATAGGCGGGCGCACTGTGCCAAACAGCTTATCCAGCGCCATAGCTTCGTAAGCATCGCCCTGCGGCGTTGATGTAGCATGGGCATTGATATAGTCAATATCGTGAATGGTTTTGCCGGCATCAGTCAGAGCGCGCTGCATGGCAATCATTGATCCTATGTCGCTGGGTTGTGAAATATTGCCGCCATTGGAAGAGAAACCGTAACCCAGCACCTCTGCCATAATGGGAGCGCCGCGTTTTACAGCATGTTCATACTCTTCCAAAATAAGGGTGGCTGCACCGCCACTGGGTATCAGTCCATCGCGGGAAATGTCAAAAGGACGGGAAGCCTTTGCCGGCTCGTCCACACGCATTGAAAAAGCACTAATGCCATCAAAACTGCCCATAGACAGATAGTTAGTCTCCTGTGCACCGCCACAAATTACCACATCCTGCATGCCCGCACGGATAAACATTAATCCAAGACCTATGGCATGAGAGCCGCTGGCGCAAGCTGCACTAACAGTCATATTAACCCCTCTCAGCTTAAAAATAGTTGAAAGACCCATCGTTACGGTAGAATTCATAGATTGGAAAATAGCCCCCGATCCCATTAGCGTAGTATCCTTCTTTTCTAAAGCGATGGTATGGGCATCAATCACCGCTTTTGCCGACGAATCATTGCCATAAAAAATACCGACTTCATTACTTTCCAGATAGTCACTCTCAAGAGTGGCATTCTGGAGTGCCTCCAGGGTAGCCATATAGGCATACTCGCCCTCTTCGGCCAGACAAGTGCGCAAACGGCGATCAAGCAATGCCTTAAGTGCCGGACGCTCTACAATACCCGTCAACGGACTTCGATAACCGTATGCTGTACGTTGCGGGTCTATTCCAATTCCCGATTTTCCTTCATAAAGTGAACGGGCTACCTCTTTCAGATTTCTTCCAATGCACGAATAGATACCCATTCCTGTAATAACAACTCTTCTCATATACTATTTTCAATAAAATGCAATTCAAACTGCTTTGCAAACACGTAATTCTCAATATTTTAATACAAAAAGCTTTTTTTGCTATAATGTATGCAAAAGTAGGAAAAAATAATGTATTTTTGCCGAAAAAATTACGATGAAAATTAGTGACACTATTTGCGCCATTTCTACTGCCCCAGGCATTGGGGCAATTGCTATTATAAGAGCAGCCGGAAAAGATTGTTTTTCATTAGCCGGCAAACTGTTTCAATCAGAAATTAACTTGCTGCAACTGCCGGCGCAGAAAGCAAAATTTACCGAAATTTATGAAGGCAGTCAACTGCTCGATCAAGTAGTGATTACCAAATTTGATGCCTCTCACTCCTATTGTGGCGAAGATATGCTAGAAATTGCCTGCCATGGCTCTATCTACATCCAGCAAAAAATAGTGGAATTGCTGCTGAATGCAGGTTGCCGAATGGCTGAACCGGGCGAATTTACAATGCGCGCTTTTTTGAATGGAAAAATGGATTTACCGCAAGCTGAGGCTGTTGCAGACTTGATAGAATCACAATCGGAAACCTCCCACCGCTTAGCTATTAATCAGCTTAAAGGACAGTTTACCAGCAAACTGCAACAGCTTCGGGCACAATTGTTAGAATTGGTAACGTTTTTAGAATTGGAACTTGATTTCAGCGAAGAGGAGGTGGAATTTGCCGACCACAGCCGGTTTCTGTCACTGCTGGCCGATATGGACAACGAAGTTATCTTCCTGCTGGATTCATTTAAATTGGGCAATGTACTTCGAACAGGCATTCCCGTGGCCATTATCGGAAAACCCAATGTAGGGAAATCGACATTGCTCAACTGTCTGATTGAAGACGACCGCGCCATTGTGTCGCATATTCCGGGAACCACTCGAGATACTATTGAAGATACTTTTAACATTGATGGCATTACGTTTCGATTTATTGACACTGCCGGTATTCGCACTGCAAAAGATGAAATTGAAAACTTCGGCATTGAGCGCACCTATAAGGCTATTGAAAAGGCTGATGTGATTTTTTATCTCATTGACATTACCCAAACAGCAGTGGAAGATGTTGAAAACGAGCTGGTTTTTCTGGAAAATAATATTGATTTAAGCGCAAAAAAATGCATTGTGGTAGCCAATAAAATAGACCTGTTAAATAAAATACCATATGCTTTTGGCCGATGGAATGAACTGGACATAGCTTATATTTCTGCCAAGCGCAAGGTAAATATCAACATACTGCAAGACATGTTGCTTGATTATGTGAACAAACGGCATATTGCCGATGCCACGCTACTGACCAACACGCGCCATTATGATGTAATGTTGAAGTTGTACGACTGTATCAAGCGTCTCAAAAACGGCTTTCGCGAACAACGCTCTGCAGACTTGCTTAGCATTGACATGCGTGAAGCTCTGCAGAATATTGGCCTTGCCACCGGTGAAATATCTACCGAAGAAATACTTGGAAATATCTTTGGGAGGTTTTGTATCGGGAAATAAGCCTTAAAGGGCTTATTTCCTGCAGGCAAAAATGAGTGGCTACTCATCGTAAAATAAGTAGCTACTTATTTTTTTTTAGTAGCTACTAAATTGCAAACGAGTAGCTACTAAATTATAGACGAGTAGCTACTTATTTTTTTTAAGTAGCCACTCATTTTCCCCCTGTAAGCAAAGCCTTGAACCCGGCAGTGTACAATATCGTATCTGAATATTGTAAATTGTTTAATATGAACTGTTTACATTGTAAATTCCTCCATATAAGGAAAGGCAAATCTCAAGGAATGCAACGCCATCCAAACAGCGTGTACACCATATTACTTTTTTTTGTATTTTCGTAATCTATTTGAATAGAAGTTAATATATTGACAATCAATTTTTTATATAAAAAGAAGAGCGAAAAAGATGATAGAAGGCGAAAAAATTATTCCGGTAAACATTGAAACGCAAATGAAATCAGCCTACATAGATTACTCTATGTCGGTGATTATATCTCGGGCGCTGCCCGATGTCAGAGACGGATTAAAACCGGTACATCGCAGAATTTTGTTTGCGATGTGGGATATGGGCATTGTTTCCGGAAAACCATTTAAAAAATCGGCAAGAATTGTGGGGGAAGTGCTCGGTAAGTACCATCCGCATGGCGACACCGCCGTATATGACTCTATGGTGCGCATGGCGCAAGAGTGGTCGCTACGCTACCCTTTTATTGACGGACAGGGCAATTTTGGTTCACAAGATGGAGACAGTCCTGCCGCCATGCGCTACACCGAAGCCCGGATGCAGAAAATTGCCGAAGAGATGCTCGAAGATATTGATAAGGAGACTGTTGACATGCGGCTCAATTTCGACGATTCGCTGAAAGAACCAAGTGTGCTGCCCTCAAAAGTGCCCAGCCTGCTCATCAATGGCTCTTCGGGCATTGCGGTAGGCATGGCTACCAATATGGCGCCTCATAACCTGACTGAAGTATGCAACGGCATCATTGCCTACATTGATAATCACGATATTACAATTCCCGAATTGATGGAATACATCAAAGCGCCTGATTTCCCGACAGGTGCTACTATTTACGGCTATGACGGAGTACGCGAAGCCTTTGAAACCGGTCGTGGCCGGGTAGTAATGCGTGGCGAAGCCAATATTGAAGAAGTAAATGGCAAAACTCAAATTATTATTACCGAACTGCCTTACATGGTAAATCAGTCTGATCTGATAGACCGCGTGGGCGATTTAATGAAAGAGGGAAGAATAGAGGGAATCTCCAATGTGGAAAAACTCTCCAACAGGCGCAATGGCGTGCGACTGATATTTGAACTGAAACGCGAAGCCGTAGCCAATGTGGTACTCAATAAGCTATATCAATATACCGCCCTGCAATCCTCGTTCAGTGTGAATAATGTGGCATTAGTCAATAATCGCCCCATGACGCTGAACCTCAAAGATATGATTGTGCATTATGTAAAACATCGCCACGAAGTAGTAATA
>JAISAD010000050.1 GCA_031266895.1 Bacteroidales bacterium | reverse complement strand
GCAGGCAAAAATGAGTGGCTACTCCCCGTAAAATGAGTAGCTACTTATTTTTTTTTAGTAGCTACTAAATTGCAAACGAGTAGCTACTAAATCCTAAACGAGTAGCCACTCATTTTTTTTAAGTAGCTACTCATTTTTTCCCCTGCAAGCAGAGAGAACTCAGTCTATCTTTTCAAAAGCTCGTCAATAATATTGTTGACCGTAATTCCTTCGGCTTCAGCTTTATAGTTTTTAATGATACGATGACGTAAAATATTGTGCGCTACCTCTTTAATATCCTCAATATCGGGGGAGAACTTGCCTTTGAGTACCGCATTGGTACGCGCTCCTGTAATCAGAAACTGCGAAGCGCGGGGGCCTGCACCCCAGGTAAGATAGTCATTTGCCCAGTGGTGGGCCCGCGAAGTATGCGGGCGAGTCATGGTAGCCAGATTAACTGCATATTGATATACATTTTCGGGTATCGGAATCTTTTCGAGCAGTTTTTGGAAGAAAAGAATATCTTTGGCTTCCATAATGGTATCTGGCTCAGGCATGGAGCCGTGAATGGTCGATTTTACAATCTGCACCTCTTCGCTATAGTTCGGGTAATCCAGATAGATATTAAACATAAACCTGTCCTGCTGTGCTTCGGGCAGCGGGTAAGTTCCCTCCTGCTCTATGGGATTTTGGGTGGCTAAAACGAAAAAGGGATCAGGCAATTGATAGGTAACCCCATTCATGCTTACTGAGCGTTCCTGCATCGCTTCGAGTAGTGCCGACTGCGTTTTAGGCGGGGTACGGTTTATCTCGTCCGCCAGCACAATGTTGGAAAATATGGGGCCCTGCACAAATTTAAACTTGCGATTTTCATCCAAAATTTCGGTCCCCATAATATCTGAAGGCATTAGGTCGGGCGTAAATTGAATGCGGCTGTACGATAAGTTTACGGTTTTAGCTATCGTGGTAATCAACAATGTTTTGGCTAATCCGGGCGCCCCAATTAGCAGCGCATGACTGCGACTGAACATCGCCATAAGCACGTTCTTCACCACGTCGTCCTGCCCCACAATTACTTTTGCTATTTCAGTACGCAGTGCCTGATATTTTTTTACAAACACTTCAATAGCTTCTACATCATTCTTGAAATTCAAATCCATTTTTTTTTGCTTATTTGTTTAAGGAATCTGCCATTTTTGCACAAAGGGGCAATGCTTATATTCGGGTGTAATTTTAATACTTGTAATTTTCACTTTCTCATACACCCATTTGTCTATGGCATTCTGCTTTTTAGCCTCTAAAGCAGCATTTTTAATCACGTCATAATCTTCCACCATATTAGGCTTGTGAGCGGGTACTTTTGATTTGAGGTAGAGCAGGCGGTAACCCATTTGCCCGTCAGGATTTACATAGGGGACAGGTTCGGAATATTCGTCGGGAATAAGTTTGCCGAGTGTGGCAAAGGTGGTAGGATCAATGGCCTCTTTATCAAATTTGGTGCCCATAGTGCCGGGGTTAATTACCCAACCGCCACTGTTTTTGTTGGGGTCGTCGGAATAGCGCTTGGCCGCCTGGCTGAAATCCATTTTTCCGGACAGGATCACCTTTTTAATACTGTCGAGATACTCAATAGCCTGTACTTGCGCTTCTGTTGAGGGCTTTGGCTGCAGTAAGATATGTGCCACGTTTACCGTTTCGCCCCGGCGTTCAATCATCTGTATAATGTGGTAACCGGCCTGCGATTGCACCACGGCCGAAATTTCCCCTGTTTTCAAGTTAAAAGCTACCGATTCAAATTCGGGATAGAGCTTGCCGCGCTCCACAAACCCTAAATCGCCCCCTTTGGCGGCACTGCCCGGATCGTCGGAATAGAGACGTGCCAGCACGGCAAATTTTTCTCCCCGCAGCACCCTGTCGCGATAGGAATTTAAACGTTCCTTAATAGAGGCAATCTCCTCGTTGCTCACCGGCGGCTGTCGTAAAACGTGGCCAAATTCGTAGCTGGCCTGTATCATCGGCAGGCTGTCGTAAGGCATTTTGTCAAAGAAAGTTTTAACTTCTGTAGGCGTTATGGAGATCTTATCGGTCAATTTTTGCTGCACCTGCTCCATATACATCTGTTCGCGAATTATTTCACGCATATCCCGCTTTATCTCGCTCATGCTCTTATTGTAGTACTGCTCAATCTGCCTTGTATCGCCACCCACCTGCTGCAAAAAATAGGCGATTTGCATATCAATACGATCATCTACCATTTGGTCGGTAACATCCACACTGTCCAAAAAAGCCTGATTTACCATCAATTTATTGAAAAGCAGCCGTTCCAAAATTGTACATCTTATATCGTCATCATCATCTGTAACCATAAATTGCTTGGTGTAGTCGAGATATGCTTTCTCCAAATCCGACTTTAAAATAATCTCTTTCCCTACTACAGCCACAATGCCATCCACTACCGTTTTAGGTTGTGCAAAGCCAATTATACTATTTATTATCAATAGAATAACTAAGAATTCTTTCTTCATCTGTTACAATTTAACAGGCTGAGACCCCTCAGCCTTTTGTGGGTGCAAAGATACATGAAAATCTTCGAACCGGAATTCATAGAATTTGTGTATTTTTGTTGCTTAATTTTTATCACCCACAAAAAAACGGAATGAAGCAAATAAACCCATATAATAATTTGAAAACCACATTATTGGGTTTCCTGTTACTGTTTTTGGGCTGGCCGCTGTCTGCCCAGTTTTATAATGGCTCGCAACTCAATTTCGGTAAAAACAGGGTACAGCACCAGCATTTTAACTGGCTCTACTATCGCACTGAGAAGTTTGACATCTACTACTATCCTACCGGTAAAGCATTGGCCGACTATACTTTTTTTAAAGTCCCCGGAATGGTGCAGGAGATTGAACAGATGCTCAATTTTACCTCCTCAAAAAAACTGCAATTTATTGTTTATAATACCCAAAGCGATTTCCGCGAATCCAATTTCGGCTTTGATAATGACGATTTCTATAATCAGGGCGGCATTACTAATGTTTACGGGGCAAAAATTTACCTCTATTTCGACGGCAATCATGCCCACCTAGACCGCATGATAAAAAGCGGCATTATGAATGTGTATGCACATCTGCTTTTGGAAGGCGAGTCGCTGCGTTCCAATATTTCGGCAGAATATCTCTTTAATGCCCCTGCATGGTTTTATACAGGTCTTGCCTCCTATATCAGCGAAAACTGGAACAGTGTAATTGATGCGCATGTTAAAAACGGCATTCTGACCCAAAAATATGCCGATTTTGAAGAGCTTTCGCCGGTAGATGCCACCTATGCCGGCCATTCGTTCTGGAAATTTATTGCCGACCGCTACGGGCAAAGCGCTATTGCCAACATTCTTTACGCTACCCGATCATCGCGCAGCACTGAAAGAGGATTCTATGCCGTTACCGGGATTCCCTACAAGCAACTTTTAATTGATTGGTATAGATACTATTATGTCGTTTACAGCCAAGATTTAAAACGCAATCTGCCGGAACATGAATCGCTGCTGCCGCGTCCCAAAAGGGGAACCGCCTACAGCAACCTCTGCTTAGCGCCCGATGGCGAGAGTTTTGCCTATACTACCAATGAGGCAGGACAGGTGAAAGTATGGCTGAAAACACCCGGCATAAAGAAGCCTGAAGTCATTTTTAAACGTTATCAAAAGTCGGAAGACAATCCCGATTTGTCGTTTCCACTGTTAGCGTGGCATCCTGCCGGTGAGGTTCTCGGCATTACCCTGGAAGACAGAGGGCGCTGCTACTATTATCCCTATATGATTTCGGAAAAAAAGCTGGAAAAGCGGCTATGGGTAGATGTAGAAAAAATATTGGATTGGAGCTATTCGCCCGATGGCAGGCTTATGCTTTTTTCGGGCTTTAAAAATGGACAGTCCGACCTTTTTTTATACAGTTTTCAAAGTCGCTCGTATCAAAACATCACCAATGATATTTATGACGATTTGTATCCCCGATTTATCAACGGACAGAAGCAAATTGTTTTTTCTTCCAACCGCAGCCACGACACACTCAACAGCGGCGAAACTTTTCATAATGCCAAGCCAATGGCCACTTATGATCTTTTTTTGTATCATTACGGCCAAAAAGACAACAGGCTGATGCGACTTACCCACACGCCTTATGCCAATGAGACGGATGTGCGTGTAATTTCGCCACAGAAGCTGCTTTTTTTGAGCGATGAAAATGGAATTATTAACCGCTATATTGCCCGTTTCGACAGCAGCATTATCGCCATTGATACCACCATTCATTATACTTACAGCGCTCAAAGTGTGCCACTTACTGACAATTCCTATTCAATTCTAAATCAAGATTATGCATCTTCCGGTAATCGCGTAGCCGAAGTGCTGCTGCTGCAAGGAGCCGAGCGGATTTACATTTATGAATTGCCGCTGGAAGAACCGAAGGCACCGTTAGGAAAAACAGTTTTTCAAAGTAAAATGGTGGAAAGCAAGCAATTAATAGACAGCCTGACTCAAAATGGAATAACTTACAAGTCGCCCAAATCCAAGCGAGGCTTTCAGCAGGTGCGCCAAAGCGACATCTTTTCGGCGGACAGTACTGCTTCTCAACGAAATAATGTGCTGAAGCCAGCGGAAACAGGGGAATCCAATCAAGAATTTGAAACGATGCTGGGCCGCAATTATTATGTACAATATACATTAAATCAATTTGTTGCACAGGCAGATTTCAGTTTTCTCAACACCTCATACCAGCAATTTACCGGCAGCAATTCGCCCATCTACCTCAATGCCGGAATCAATGCGCTGTTTATGATTGGGCTAAAAGATCTGTTTGAAGATCACCGCATCTCGGCCGGAGTTCGGCTGGGATTTGACCTGAACAGCTACGAAGTGATGTTCAGCTACGAAAATCTGGCGCGGCGTCTCGACCATCAACTGGTTGTCTATCGGCAATCTATAAACTCCACCATACAAAACTATTACATTTACAAGCAGCGTACCAACAGCCTCTTCTATATTATGAAATATCCATTTGACAAGTGGAACAGCCTGCGGCTCACTCTCACCGGCCGTTACGAAACAGCTATTTTGGGTGGCATGGACGACCGATCGTTGCAGGAGTCCAATGCACATCATGTTTGGAGCGGTGCAAAGCTGGAATATGTTTTTGACTCTTCAAAAGAGCTTTATACCAACCTTTGGAAAGGAACAAAACTAAAAATTTTTGTAGAATATGAGCAACTGGTCGAAAAAGACCAGAAAAACCTGTTTGTTTTTGGTTTCGATTTTCGCAAATCGGTAAAGGTGTTTAAAAAAATGACGTGGGCTACCCGTCTGGCAGGCAGCACCAATATAGGAACGGCACGCTTGATTTACTACATGGGTGGCATTGACAATTGGATGCTGGCCAAGTTCAATTCTGAAATTTGGGTAGATAACAGCCGCCATTATGCCTATCAAACACTGGCTACCAACATGCGCGGTTTTGAACAGAATATCCGCAACGGCACTTCGTTTGTGGTGCTCAACACCGAACTGCGCATCCCTTTTGTGCAGCTGCTGGCACGCCGCAAAGTGGGAAACACATTCCTCAATTCGCTACAATTGGTACTTTTTGCCGATTACGGTACTGCCTGGACAGGAATAAATCCCTATGGCAATGAGAATAGCCTATATTATCGACACATTACCAAAGGACCCATTTCGGCAGTAGTAAAACGCAATGTAGATCCTTTCGTAGGCGGCATCGGAATGGGATTGCGTGCCTCGCTTTTCGGCTATTTCCTGCGCCTGGATTGGGCTTGGGGCATCGAAGATGGCAAAATTTACAAAAAGGCAGGAATGCTAATGTTTTCGCTGGGAATGGATTTTTAGAATTATGCTAATCTGTGAAACTATGAGAAAATTAAGCATGGATGAATTAAACAGGGTGTCTCCGGAACAGTTTCATCAACAGAGAAAATTTCCATTAGTGGTAGTGCTTGACAATATTCGAAGCATGCACAACGTAGGAGCTTTGTTCCGTACCTGCGATGCTTTTAATGTGGAAAAGCTTTACCTGTGCGGCATTACCGCTACGCCTCCCCACAAAGAGATCAGCAAAACAGCACTCGGGGCTACCGAAAGCGTTGCATGGGAATATGTGGAAGATGTCGTAAATATAGTGCAGCAACTTAAAAAACAGAAATATAAGGTTTATATTGTAGAGCAGACCAGTCAATCCATACTGCTAAATCAATGGCATCCCACCCCCGGCGAAAAAATTGCCATAGTGTTGGGTAATGAAGTTTTCGGAGTGGACAACCGGCTGCTTTCCGAATGTAACGGCGCACTCGAAATTCCGCAATACGGCACTAAACATTCGCTTAATGTAGCCATTGCCGGCGGCATTGTTATTTGGGAATTATGCCGCAACACGCACATTAAGCCTTAATCTTATCCAGCCAGTGACTATTGTTATTATACCGGTAATTTTCCAGTTTCATAAAAACATCTTCCACCGTCTCGGCCACCAGCAACAAATCAAAATGAACCGGGTGGAGGAATCCTTCATCGCGAAAGCGGGCCAATTGAGCCAGCAAAGGAGTGTAAAAGCCAAAAGCATTGAGTATGCATACCGGCTTATGGTGCAACCCGAGCTGAGCATCGGTAAGCACCTCAAAAAATTCATCCATAGTGCCATAAGAGCCTGGTAAAATAACAAAAGCATCTGCCTTGTTTTCCATAAGTTGCTTGCGTTCACTCATGGAGTCAACCATAATCATCTCTTCAAGATTGTCAGCAAGTACCTCGCCTGATGAAAAGAAACGCGGCGCAATGCCGGTAATTTTACTTCCTCCCTGCTGGGCTGCCATAACAGCGGCTACCATTAAGCCAATGCGCGCCCCACCGTAAACAAGGTCAATGCGGCGTTGTGCACATGCAGCCCCAAATTCGGCAGCAAGGGTTTTATATTGTGCCTTATTTCCCTCTGCCGAACCACAAAAAAGCGCTATTGAATAAATTTGCATAATGATTAATTTTTTAGCGGTTGCTTTCAATCTTTCACGTCTTCTCAATTCACAGTTTTTTCTTTCCTGACATCCATTGATAACCAATGTGAAACCCAATGGAAGACATGCGCCATCCAAACTCGCCGGAAGATTGTAAGCGTGCAGGTAAAACATCCGTAGTTTGATACTTGAAATGAAATCTGTCCATAAAGCTGATATTGCCATTAATCCCGAATACAAAATTGTGAGCAGGATTTTTTCCATGCACTAATACATTGAAAGAAAATGCCAAATCGGGAACTGCGTAACTTGCAGCAGAGATGGAAGGCATACAATTCATATATACAAGTTTCTCTGTTTCGGTACCATCGGAAATAACAAATTCGCCAACCGATTCATCAATATCCCACCATTTTGCAGGGGTAATAAAGGGTAGCCATTTTAAGCCTGCTTCCGATTGTAACATTACATTTCTATGCACATTTACCAAATTTGTTGCTTTGAGAGCAAATCCTAAATAGTAGGTTTTTATTCCTATCCCATTGCCATAATCCCCCCATCCCACTACTCCATTAGACCACACTGTATCTATTGGAAGATTTTGGAAATCAAATATGCGCTTAACCGTTCTTCGGAAAACTCCGAAAGGAACTTCTACCGTTATTCCCCATCCTTTTTTTATAAAACAGGAATATTTTAGATTCAATTCAGGAACAAACTCATTAAAGACATGTGGTTTTTGAAATGAGAGTGAGCCTGTTGTATTCTTAAATTTGCAATAAAGAGGAAAACCTCCACTAAAAGATATTCCTATGGAATGAACGCTTTTATGTAAATCAAATGAAGTATAGGGTTCCTGTTGGCGATATTTCTTTGTCTTATTAACAGGTTTGGGAAATGAAGAATATGAATACCCGAAACGAAGCCCCAAGTAGCTTGACTTGAGAATGAATTTGCAATCCCACTTCTCAAAAGGAGGGATACTGTACCCTCCATAATACCTGTCAATAAAACAGATATTCATATTCAACCCTACTGTAAAATTATGCCTTGGGTCATTTTTTTTGTGAAATAAAAAATTAAAAGAGGCAGACAGGTCGGGAAAAAACTTTCTTTTGTTTAAATCATTATTGTAAAGCAGGAACTGAAGCATACCGCCGTCCGACAATGTTCCATCAGGATTTTCATACATTGAGGTGGTTACAATGCTCACATCTTTTGGCTTGTAGTATAGCATTTGCACGCCTATTTCAGGTAAAATGGTTAGCCACCGGTTAATATCATACCTGTAAGATGCCTTTATATTAAAACCTAACCTGTCTTCAGTTAGAATATCACTTAAATAATCTAATGGCGTTCGTCCCCAACTAATAAGATGCTTGTCCCCATCAATGCGGCTCATAAATTCATAACTGCAAGTCCCTTTCACTGCCTCTAAAGAGAGCCCTATGCCCGACTTAAAAGTAAGATTATACTTTAATATCCATTCGGTTCCATAAGTCATTCGTGTTTCATAGCCCAAATCTGGACGGGGATGTTCTGTCATTTTTCCTTTAAAATACAAGGCGTTATTAAATTCAAAAGCAACACTGTGTATTATACTGGAATAGGGTTTCCCAATTTTACTGCTTTTCGTTACGGCTTCCTGAGCAGAAAGCCGTAACGAAAAGAGTAAATTGATAATTATAAGCGTTGTTCTTATCAGATTTTTCATACTAAAAAAGATACTAACACCCTTAAATATTGGCTATTACCGTTGAATTATAATGGTTACATTTATGCCATCCAAGAATATTAGGCGTTGAAAAGAGATACGATGGAGTTGCTGTCCAATAGTATTTTTCTGTAAGTCCTGTCCCACTGTCATTTGTTGTTGCCTCAATTGCATTAGTTCTATTTTTGTACGGGCAATCAAACGATTTTATTCCACTAAATTCTAAAGACACTTTATTTGTCCATAAAATCCATCCAACAGTACTTTTATAATAACATCCTGTTTTACAATAAGTTCTGTTATTGTGTGTACGAAGCAATCCTTTTAGCTTTCGAGTTTTTTTATTATAAACAAAATCAGGAGAATCTTTATATTGTTCTGCAGATGTTCTACAGGAACTCGTTGTAGCTAGAGTTGGCGTTGGATCTAAAATTATTGACGGATTTGGAATGACATATGGAAAATTTACATCCCAATCCCCTAGTCCTTTTCCAACCATAACTTGTCCACTTTGATTATGCAAGGCGCTTTGCACATATCCTACACCTACTTTATCGAAAGGATTTAGTGCACTTTCAAAAGAATTTTCAAGCCATTCAATTTCTTGTGCTCGCAGTACAGGGTAAGCACTTTCTGTAAATCCAATCTGATTAATGAAACTCAAAACAGGATTATAAGGGAAGAAATTATCCCTAATAATAAGAGCAGCTACCTCATCTTCATCTGCTTTATCAATAGATGTGCCTAATTCTTTTTCCAATTCAGCAAGGTAATCTGCCGCATATTCTTCACAAACCTCAAGCAGTGCATCAATAGTTTGAGCATAGTCTTCAAAAGACTCGAAAGCCAGCATTCCCTTTTCATATTTAATCTTTGAAAAATCAATAGATTTAAAGGAAGTGTTTTTTAATACGGGTAAATTTGAATTACCTAAAGTATTATTGGTTCCTTTATCATCCATTTTTTCGCAACCTGTGAAGATAATAATTGCTGTTGCGATAATCATTAAAATTGTGTTTTTACTCATTTTTAGTTTAAAGTTTTCTTTCTACTCGTATGGCTTTTCGTAAGAAATATTCCGCCCGTTTTTAGGAGGTTCTGCTCTCCCCGCACTATTGTTAAGTGTTTTTGCAGTTTCACTTCGCATTTTTTGGGGAACAGTTGCAACTCTGTCTTATATGTTGTGGCGGTTTTTCCGTCGTCGATTTTTAAGTTATCTCCTCAAGTGACTGATAAACAAAATTTTACTTGAATATTCTGTCTGCAACGCAGACAACTCTTAAATAGGTGCAAAAATACAATTTGTTTTTTTATTTGTAACCCTTATTTAGTACAAATTTTATTCACAGTAAAAAAACGCAGTAAAAAAGGACAATCGTTGGCAACTGCCCGACAAACAGGCGGGAGTGATGAAAGTAAAGCACATTCATTTGCAACACAAAGAGGACAGAAAACTCAAAGATTTTTTTTTGTATCTTTGCGGCCGAATGCTGCTACTGCATATAGTATTCATACAAAATTAATTACAGTAATTTTTAGGCAAAAGAATGATGAAAAACATAGCTGTTTTGGCAGGAGGAAACTCCGGCGAATATGAGGTTTCGCTAAAAACCGCTCAAAATATCTGTAACATCCTGGACAAAAAGCAATTTACTCCCTACTTTATCCATGTGAGAGGTTCGGAATGGGGTTATACCGACGATCTGGGCAACACTTTTTGGATAGATAAAAACGATTTTTCCCTGATGCTTTCTGGCAGAAAGATGTATTTCGATGTAGCTTTTATCGCTATTCACGGTAATCCGGGTGAAGACGGCAAAATGCAAGGCTATTTCGATATGCTGCACATTCCCTATACCGGGTGCGATTGCTTTTGTTCAGCACTCACTTTCAATAAATATTTTTGCAATGTGGTAGTGTCGCATTGGCATGTTCCCATTGCGCCTTCTCTTCATTTTTATAAAGACAGTGCTATTGACTTGACTCAAATTGAGGCTATTTGCGGTTACCCCTGCTTTGTAAAACCTTGTAATTCAGGATCAAGTGTAGGAGTTACGAAGGTACATGAGATTGGCGAATTGCAAACAGCGCTTGCAGAAGCCTTTCTTCACGACGACCAGTTGATGGTGGAACAGTTTATTAAGGGACGCGAAATGACTTGCGGCGTAGCAAGGGTGAATGGCCGTGTACAGGCGCTCGCCGTAACCGAAGTTGTTGCCAAAAATGAGTTTTATGACTACCAGGCCAAATATACCGATTCCCGTCATGAATTGATAACACCCGCCAGCATTGCCTCTGCTACAGAAACAACTATTAAACGCTATTCGGAACTGATTTATGAAAAGCTGGGCTGCAAAGGAGTGGTACGCATTGACTTTATTGTTGACTCCAAAGAAAAACCTTTTTTTCTTGAAATCAACACAATACCGGGTCAAACAGCCCTGAGCATTATCCCTTGTCAGGTAAAATATTTGGGTATCGAATTGAAAGAGTTTTATCAGAATATTATTGAAGAAGCCGTGCAAAGGTTTCAAATAGATGACAACAATTTAACAGAATGCTAATCATCTCTATTCCTTGTTTTTTCGTATTTTTGCATTTTTAAAAACATTAATCATTAATTAAAATGGAAGAAGAAACCACAACCCAATCCAGTGAATCTCCCGTATCAACAACGCCTGTAGTAGCGTTGAAAGATATTAATATTTATCAGAAAAAGTTGCTGATATTGCCTAAGGTAAATATCACGATCAATCGTGGGGAATTTGTCTATTTGATTGGCAAAACAGGCAGTGGAAAGTCTTCCATTTTAAAAGTGCTGATTGGCGAATTGCCCGCTGTTGGCGTGCAGGCCGATTTTGCAGGCTATGACCTCAAAAAAATGAAGAAACGGCATGTGCAACAGTTAAGGCGTAAATTGGGTGTAGTATTTCAAGATTATCATCTTTTGTCGGATAAAACAGTGATTGACAATCTTTTATTTGTACTGAAAGCCATCGGATGGAAGAATAAAAATGAGATGCAAAACCGTGCAGAAGAGGTGTTGGAAATGGTAGGACTTGCCACTAAGGATTTTAAATATCCGCACCAATTATCGGGAGGCGAACAGCAGCGCGTCTGCATTGCCCGCGCCCTGCTCAACAAGCCCGAAATGGTTTTGGCAGACGAGCCAACCGGTAATCTTGATCCCATAACTGCAGAAGAAATCTTTCAATTGTTCCATAATATTAACAAACAGGGCACTACAATTTTGATGGCAACCCACAATTTTTCAATGATAGATAAATTTGCATCGCGTACTATCTGCATAGAAAACAATACTTTAATAGATAGTATGGTCTAATTTTCAAAAAAATCAGATAAGAAACCGTTTGTATTAAAAAAAATCATATCTTTGCAGCCTGAAATTTTAAGCAAAATAATAACAACAAAATAACAGAAAGAGGAGAAAATCATGTCACGAGTTTGTCAGATTACAGGAAAGAAAGCGATTGTAGGGAATAATGTTTCTCATTCCAATATTAAAACAAAAAGAAAATTTCATCCCAATTTGCACATGAAGAAGTTTTTTATACCCGAATTAAACGAATGGGTTGTATTAAAAATTTCTGCCAAGGGAATACGTAACATTAACAAAAAGGGAGTTTGGAATTGTATCATGGAAGCAAGCAAAAAAGGAGTTTTAAAGTAATTTTTTTCATAATTGTATAACAAGAGAGCCGTATCTCGCCAGGGAATACGGCTTTTTAATTGTGTATAAAAGCTATATTATTTGTAAAAATCCTGACAAAATGTCAGAAAAAAAGTTTTGGCAATATTGTTGTATTTAAGATAGTGTGAAACAGTAACAACTAACTTAAATTTTAAGCCATGAACTTAAATAACCTAACAATTAAATCTCAAGAGGCTATAGCCAATGCTCAGCAAATAGCCATAGCTAACCATCAACAGCAAATTGATACCCTGCACATTATGAAATCCATCCTGGATACGGATAAAAACGTAATTCCGTTTATCCTGAAAAAACAGGAAGTGGATACAAAATTCATTCTCAAAATAATAGAGAGCCAATTGTCCTCTATTCCCAAAGTAGAAGGAGGAGATATGTACCTCTCGCAGGGTGGACAACATGCCGTGCAGAAGGCAATTCAGTTTTGCAATGAAATGAAAGATGAATATGTGTCATTAGAGCACCTTTTTTACGGTATTTTAATGGCCAATGATTCCACTTCCAAAATCTTGAAAGATGCCGGCGTTACCGAAAAGGGAACAAAAGCTGCCATTGCAGAATTGCGTAAGGGCAGCAAAGTTACCAGTGCTTCAGGCGAAGATACCTATAATGCACTCAATAAATATGCTACAAATCTCAATCAGGCTGCCGCGCAAGGCAAATTAGACCCTGTTATAGGACGCGATGACGAGATTCGACGTGTGCTGCAAATTTTGTCGCGGCGTACAAAAAACAATCCCATTTTAATAGGCGAGCCGGGTGTAGGCAAAACAGCCATTGTAGAAGGGTTGGCGCATCGGTTGGTAAATGGCGATATTCCCGAAAATTTGAAAAGCAAACAACTCTATTCGCTTGATATGGGAGCGTTGATTGCCGGCGCCAAATACAAAGGCGAATTTGAAGAGCGACTAAAAAGTGTAATTAAGGAAGTGGTAGGTTCTGAAGGCGAAATTATTCTCTTTATTGATGAAATTCATACATTAGTCGGCGCAGGCGCTTCCGAAGGAGCAATGGATGCCGCCAATATTTTAAAACCGGCTTTAGCGCGAGGAGAATTGCGTTCCATTGGGGCTACCACACTCAATGAATATCAGAAATACTTTGAAAAAGACAAAGCTTTGGAACGAAGGTTTCAACCTGTGATGATTGAAGAACCTGACAAATATTCGGCAATTTCAATTTTGCGGGGATTGAAAAGTCGCTATGAAGCGCATCATCAGGTTAAAATTTTGGACGAGGCAATTATTGCAGCCGTAGAATTGTCGCAAAGATATATTACAGAGCGTTTTCTGCCCGACAAGGCTATTGACTTGATAGATGAAGCAGCTGCCAAACTGAAACTGGAAATCAACTCCGTGCCGCAGGAATTGGATGAAATAGAACGTAAAATCCGGCAATTGGAAATTGAGCGCGAGGCCATTCGACAAGAAAACAGTCCTGAAAAGGTAAAAACGCTGAGTGCCACCATTTCCGAACTACAAGAGCAGCGCAATGTGATTGCCGGTAGATGGCGCAGTGAAAAAGATTTAATTGAAAAAATACAGCAAGTCAAGCATCAGATAGATGGCTATACATTAGAGGCCGCTAATGAGGAGCGGCAGGGCAACTACGGGCGTGTGGCCGAATTGCGCTATGGATTAATTAAGAATGCAGAAAATGAGATTGAGCAGCTCAGCAGAGAGCTAAACGAAAAACAGGGTGAATCGGCCATGATTGACGAAGAAGTGGGCGCTGACGATATTGCGGAAGTGGTTGCTCGCTGGACAGGCATTCCTGTGAGCCGGATGATGCAAAGCGAACGCAGCAAACTGCTCCACCTTGAAGGGGAACTGCATAAACGGGTAATAGGTCAGAATGAGGCGATTACCTCCATTGCAGATGCCATTCGACGCAGTCGTGCAGGATTGCAGGACAGTAGCCGCCCCATTGGTTCTTTTATTTTTATGGGCACTACGGGTGTGGGCAAAACCGAGTTGGCAAAAGCGCTGGCCGGGTATCTCTTTAATACGGAAGATGCAATGGTGCGCTTCGACATGAGTGAATTTCAAGAAAGCCATTCCGTATCTCGGTTGATAGGCTCCCCTCCGGGCTATGTGGGTTACGACGAGGGCGGTCAGCTCACCGAAAAGGTGCGCCGTAAACCCTATTCAATAGTACTGTTTGACGAGATAGAAAAGGCCCATCCTGATGTATTCAACATTTTACTGCAAGTGCTTGATGACGGCCGACTTACCGATAATAAAGGGCGTACGGCCGACTTTAAAAACACAATCATTATCATGACTTCCAATATGGGATCGCACATCATTCAGGATAATTACGCCAATAGAGCTAAATATTCAGACGAAGAGGTATTTGAGCGCACTAAATCGGAGGTAATTGATTTGATTAAGAAAACCTTACGACCTGAATTTGTAAACAGAGTAGATGAAATCGTGATGTTCCAACCGCTTTCAAGAGGCGAAATTAAAGACATTATTACTCTGCAAATCAATCAGTTAAATGAACTATTAGCACAACAGCATATTAAAGTTGAATTTACCAAATATGCGTTGAACTTGCTGGCAGAGCTGGGCTACGACCCTGTTTACGGTGCTCGTCCGCTGAAACGGGTTATCCAGAAAAAAATCCTGAATGAATTATCAAAAATCATCTTGGAAGACACTTTAGACTTCGATAAGCCCATAGTAGTGGACACTCTTGAGGATGGAAAATTTAGCTTTTTTAACAGGTCATAAACAAAACCATAGTGTTACAAAAGGAGGGAATAAATGTAGTCTTATTAAAATTTATAATTATTTTTCAGGGTAATGAAGATGCAAAAAAAACATGTATATTTGCAGCCTAATATTTTCCCTGCTTTAATTATGCAAAATATTAACAATGAGTAAGATATAAATAACGACAAGGTTAACGGTTTTTTAATTGCACACTTTATAGATTTCTAAATTCAACACTATGGCTCGATATGCAGAAACTCCCTTAATGAAACAGTACTATCAATTCAAAACACAACATCCTGATGCCATATTGCTTTTTCGAGTAGGCGATTTTTATGAAACATTTGGAGAAGACGCTATCAAAGCATCAGAGATTTTGGGCATTGTACTGACCAAGCGTGCTAACGGTTCGGCCTCGTCAGTAGAGCTGGCCGGTTTTCCGCATCATGCTATTGACAACTACCTGCCCAAACTGGTGCGTGCCGGTTATCGAGTGGCTATATGCGAGCAACTGGAAGACCCAAAGTTAACAAAAACCATTGTAAAACGCGGCGTTACCGAATTAGTAACTCCAGGCATTTCAATGAATGATAAGGTTTTGGAACAGAAAGAGAATAATTTTTTGGCCGCCATTCATTATAACGAAAAAAAATCGGGCATTGCTTTTTTGGATGTCTCCACCGGCGAATTTTATATTGCAGAGGGCAATAACAGCTACATTGATAAAATATATCAAACCTTTAAACCTTCCGAAATAGTAATTCAAAAAGGAAAAATAGAGGCTTACAGGGAAGTTTTCGGTGAAAAAATTCTCTTCACCACTTTCGATGACTGGGTTTTTACGAGCGATTATGCTGTGGATATTCTTACCAAGCATTTTCAAACCAATTCGTTGAAAGGGTTTGGTGTTGAGGCACTTGCCTGTGGCATTATTGCGGCTGGCGCAGCTTTACACTATCTTTATGAGACACAGCATCATAAAATTCAGCATATCAATAGATTAAATCGTATTGAAGAAGATCTTTACGTTTGGATTGACCGTTTTAGCGCCCGCAATTTGGAGTTAATACACTCGCCTGGCGAAGGGGCAGTTACGCTACTGCAAATTTTGGATAAAACACGGACGCCTATGGGGTCGCGCATGTTACGTCAATGGATTGTTCTGCCGCTGAAGGAAAGGGTGATGATTGAAGAGCGTCATGCCATCGTTAAACATCTGATAGAGCATGAGGAAACAGCCAATGTACTTCGAAGTTCTATTATCAACATGGGAGATTTGGAGCGTTTGGTATCAAAAATGGCCACAGAGAAGATTAATCCGCGCGAATTGCTGCATTTAGCCCGCTCGTTGCGAGCAGTAGCGCAATTGAAGGAGACATGCAGCCGTGCGGGGCATCCTGCCCTCGAAAAAGTTGGCGAACAGATGAACCCCTGCCTCACTGCGTGCGAGACCATTGAAAAATCAATATTGGAAGAAGCGCCCATATCGCTGAATAAAGGACGGGTGTTTCAGCGCGGCGTAGATGACGAGCTGGATGAGTTACTCTCTTTGGCTACTGACAGCAAACAAATTTTGGCCGATATTCAGCACAGGGAATCAGTAGCGACCGGTATTACCTCGCTCAAAATCGGCTATAACAACGTATTTGGCTACTATTTAGAGGTTACGAATGCCCATAAGAACCACGTGCCTGATACGTGGATACGCAAACAGACCCTTACTAATGGGGAACGTTATATTACGGAAGAACTTAAAAGTTTGGAAAGCAAAATCTTGGGGGCGGAAGACCGCATTGCTACAATTGAAGCACGCCTCTATCATGAATTACTTATCAGTCTGCTTGACTATATAGAGATGATACAGACCAATGCTCGCTTGGTGGCGCGTCTTGATGTGCTACTCTGTTTTGCTGCGGTAGCTATAGAGAACTGCTATACCAGGCCACAAATGAATGAAGGGGTCGCACTGATGATTAAAAATGGCCGTCATCCGGTAATTGAACAGCACTTGCCGCCGGGTGAAACATATATTGCTAATGATGTCTATCTGGATAACGAGCGGCAGCAGATCATCATTATCACCGGTCCTAATATGTCGGGAAAATCGGCGTTATTGCGACAAACGGCGTTGATTGTACTAATGGCGCAAATCGGCTCATTTGTGCCGGCCGAAAGCGCTGAAATCGGCATTGTGGATAAAATTTTTACTCGTGTGGGAGCTTCCGATAACATCTCAACCGGCGAATCTACCTTTATGGTAGAGATGAACGAAACGGCCAGCATTCTCAACAACATATCCAATCGCAGTTTGATTTTATTGGATGAAATTGGGCGAGGCACAAGTACTTATGATGGAGTTTCTATTGCATGGTCTATTGCCGAATACCTGCATGAACACAGGCAGTATCGTGCTAAAG
>JAISAD010000152.1 GCA_031266895.1 Bacteroidales bacterium | reverse complement strand
GCTGGTGGATTACGTGCACACCAGCACCGGCCGAGGCCGTGTGCTGGCACACAACATCCTGTGCGGCCTGTATGACATCTGCCTGGAAGAGCTGCCCGAAAAATCGCAGGCCATGGCATCCGGCGGAGCACACGGAGGCACCACATCCTCCTCCGCCCCCTCAGCAGGCAAGGTACAGGTATTCCCCAATCCGGCAAAAGAATACACCTCGTTTATCTGGGATTTTGGCAGCTTCGACGGCACGGCGCAGCTCTCCATTACCGACCAGAGCGGCCGCCCGCTCCTCTCCCGTCCGCTCCCGGGCGCACAAGGCCAGTGGATTTGGGAAACCGGCAGCGTCCCCTCCGGCAGCTATATCTACAGCGTAATCGCCAATGGCCTGCAGATAGAGAGCGGAAAGATTGTGGTGACGAAATAAAACAGATGCACTTGCATAGTTAGTCGGGTTTAACTGTATAGTGTTAGTCAGTTTTGGTACATGCCTGGGCAGAAGCATTAACTAAATTCGTATTTTTGTAAACTTAAAATAATACAGGATAGCACCACAGCAAAATCGTAAAAACTATGTATTTAAAACGTATTCAATTAGCTAATTTTAAAAATTATAGAGAGGTTGAAATGGAATTTAGCCACAATGTAAACGGCATTGTAGGCGCCAATGGAACGGGTAAAACCAATCTGCTGGATGCCATCCATTACCTTGCTTTTTGCAAAAGCTATTTTAATGCGCAGGATGGTTATGCAGTCAATTTTGAAGCCGATTTTTTTGCCATACACGGCGAATTTGTTACTTATGACACGGAGCAAAACAGTAAAATAAGTTGCACGTTCAAAACATCAGGACGTAAGGTAATGAAAGCTAATGCGAAAGAATATGAGCGCTTTAGCGACCATATAGGACTTTATCCTCTGGTCATGGTATCACCCTATGATAGCGATATTATCAACGATGGCAGTGATATTAGACGCAAGTTTTTCGATATGATTATTATTCAGTTTGATAAGGAATATTTGCATCAACTCATTTCATACCAAAAGTTGCTTCGACAACGCAATAATTTGCTGAAACAGTTTTTAGAACAGCATCGTTGCGACGAGTCTCTATTAAATCTTTATGATGAGCAGTTACAGCCTTTTGCGGAATTTATCCATGAAAAACGCAAACAGTTTATTGGCAATATTTTACCTGTTTTTCAAGCGCATTATGACTTGCTTTCAAATAGTCGCGAACAAGTGTCTATTGCTTATAATTCGGGTTTGCATGAAACCCCTTTTCGACAGGGGATTGCTCAAATGCTTAACACCGACCGGAAGAGTGGATTTACCAATTTTGGTATTCATAAAGATGATTTCATATTTTATATTGGAGATCGACCGATAAAGCGCTATGGCTCGCAAGGACAGCAAAAGTCGTTTGCCTTGGCGCTTAAACTGGCACAATACGACTATATTTATGAGCGTAAAAAACAGAAGCCTGTTCTTTTACTTGACGATATTTTTGATAAATTGGACAAACAGCGTACCGCCCGATTGTTGGAGCTGGTTGGGCAGGAGCATTTTGGACAAGTTTTTATCAGCGATACCGACGAAGTACGCGTAACGCATATCTTAACGGAATACCGCATTGAGCACAAAATCGTTAAAGTAGGTATGTTTGTATAAAAACAAATTTATCTTATTAATAATCAATGAATTATTAAAATAAAGTATGAAAATGGCTTTTCCACACCTGCATGGATGAAAAAAAATTGTATTTTTGCACTCCATTTTATAGAAACTGTACGGAGAGATGGGTGAGTGGCTGAAACCAACAGTTTGCTAAACTGTCGTACCGGTTCCGGTACCGCGAGTTCGAATCTCGCTCTCTCCGCCAAAATGTAGAATAGCGTAACAAATTCGCAATTTTTTATCCGTTTTCTCAAAGATTATAACCCCTGTTTCAAATTTTCGTGTATTTTTGCAAACCAAAAAACAGATATAGTTAATAGTATGAAAAAATTTGGATTGATTTTCTTATTTACATGTGCAACTTCTTTGTTGTCAGTTTCTTATGCACAAAATTCGGATGAGGATATTTTGCTGAAAATAGGCAGTGACCGGATTACAAAAAGTGAATTTATGCACACCTATCAAAAAAATAATGACCTCAAAAGCAGTAGCGAGCAAGATTTACGCGACTATTTAGACCTTTTTATTGTCTATAAACTGAAGGTGAAAGAGGGGAAAGAGATGCTGATTGATACTTCCGCTTCTTTTCAGCGGGAATTGGCCGGCTATCGGAATCAATCGGCGCAACAGTATCTTATAGATAAGGATGTTACGGACTTTTTGATAAACGAAGCTTTTGAACGCGCCAAATTGCAGATCAGAGCCTCACACCTCTTGATTAACTGTGCTTATAGTGCATCGCCAAAAGATACGCTGGCCGCTTACAATAAAATTATGAGAATTCGCAACGAAATTTTAGCAGGAAAGGATTTTGCCACTGCTGCCGTGCAATATTCTGAAGATCCTTCTACTCAAGACCGCATTGATCCGCAAAGCAAAAGCATGCAGCATGGCAACAAAGGCGAATTGGGCTATTTTACTGCACTTTCGCTCATCTACCCCTTTGAATGCGGCGCTTACACTACGCCAGTCGGACAAGTTTCAATGCCGATACGATCACAGTTTGGATATCATCTTATTTATGTAAAGGATAGAGTGCCTGCAATCAGCAAAATAGTGGTTTCACAAATCTTTTTGGCTGACAGTAATGCCCTTAACAGCAAAATTATGCCGGGAATCCAAGCTAAATTGGATACTATTAATAATGCACTGAAAACCAATGATTTTGAAGAAATTGTAGCCCTCTATTCCAACGATAGAGCTTCTGCCGAACAGGGTGGTAGATTGCAGCCATTCAACCCGGAACAGCGCTTTGGTGATTTCGTTACTGCTGCTATTCATATTAAGCCGGGTGAAATTTCCAAGCCGGTAGCCTCTAATTTGGGATGGCATATCCTGCGTCTCGACACACTGGAGTATGCTCAAATCAGCGAAGATGAAAAATATGTCTTAAAAAATCGCATTGCCCGCGATAGCCGTTCCTATAAAAGCAGATCTTCATTGGTTGAAAAATTGAAAAAAGAGTATAATTATGAAGAAAAAGGTAAAAATGCCGCTTTTAAATTCTTTAATAAAAATCTGAATGTCAACTATTTTCAATCTACCAATAACAAAATTGAAGAGTTGGCAGGGTTAGATAAACTGAAACCACTCTGCACTTTTGCCGACCAGAAACTGACAGCGCAGGGTTTAGCTAAATTTATTGCTCGCTATCAGGGAGTACAGGTCAATGATTTTGAGGCTTTTTTGAAAGAAAAATTTGCCTCATTTGTTGAAGAGGAGATTTTCAAGTATGAAAATAGTCGTTTGGAACAGAAATATCCTGAATTTAAAGATTTGGTAACCGAGTTTCATGATGGCTTGATGCTCTATGAAATGAATAGCAATGAAGTGTGGAACAAGGCAGTGCAGGATACTGTGGGATTGGAAAATTACTACGAAAAAATCAAAACCGGATATCCGGTAGATATGGTAGCTTCTCCCGAAGATCTCCCCTATAAACCAATGTCGGAGATAAAAGCTACCGTAGTCAGCGAATATCAAGACTTTTTAGAAAAGGAGTGGATAGTTCGGCTCAAGGCCAAATATCCTGTTACGATTGACGAAAAAGTTTTTTCGACTTTATTAAAACAATAAGGTGAAAAAGCACCTATCCATAATCGGTTTTTATGAATGCGTGCTGTTGTGCAGCCTCTTTTTGGGCTGTAATCGCCCCAAAGATGTGGTGGTAGCAGGCGTATATGATCGCAAATTGTACCTTTCCGAACTTCAAGAAGTGCTGCCTGCAGGGCTAACCGCTTCCGACAGTGCGACATTTGTACAACATTATGTCACCCATTGGATTGAAGACCAGTTGCTGCTGTACGAAGCAGATAGGGAATTGTCTATGCATGAAAAAGATTTTGACAAAGCGCTTCAAAAGTATCATAACCAGCTATTGATCAATGCATATTGTGAAAAATTGAGTCAGGATACTGCGCAAATGCAGATAAGCAAAACAGAATTGGCAACTTTTATAAAAAACTACAATTCGGGCATGGAGCAGCGTGAAATTGTGCGCCTCAACTACGTAAAACTGCCGCTTTCTGCCACCAAATTGGCAACTTCCTTGCGCGCTATTCTGTTCGACAACAGTCGTAGAAATACGGAAAAACAACGCATAGAACAGTTATGCGGCGATTCGATAGAATATTTTATAGATGATCTTACATGGCTTTATCTAGATGAAGTGCAAAATGAATTGAATATTGATGAACTGAACAATGCTTCTCCATCTTCCCCCTATAAACAGATTGAAACGATAGACGGAAAATGGCGCTATATAGTAGTGTTATTGGATTATAGAACCCATACGGATAATTTAGATGAGACCCAAACAAAAGCCGCCACCGAAATGTTGCGACAATGGAAAAAAAGTGAATTAATTCGTAGTAAAATTAATTCACTTTATGAACAGGCCGACAAGCAAAAGAAAATTGCTCGTTAGCGCTCAAATTTGTTAAACGGTTTTGACGTTTACAGCCGAATGTCTTTTAAAAGCAGTATCATCTATGCAATAATACTTTACATTCAACGTTATAATTCTCTTAATAAGACAATTAATGAAACTATTAAAAATAATTTTTTTTGCTATCCTGTTAATTTTATGTGCTTTACATGGTAAAGCACAGTGGAATTTTGGGGTGCCAAATAAATTGAAATACGATAATCAGCTGTTTCATTTCGGCTTCTTGATAGGCTATAATTTATATGACTTTTCTATTAAATCGAAACCCGATTATGCCGAATATGATTCGTTAATGGTTATTAATACCAGCGGTCGCAGTGGCTTTAATCTTGGTATTGTTACCAATCTGCGCTTGGGAAAATATTTTGACCTGCGCTTTGTACCCGGACTGGCTTTTGGCGACCGCGTGGTGAATTACACTATTAAATATTCCACAGGCAATGAGCTGGTTACAAAGAAAAATATTGAGTCGGTTTATATGGAACTTCCTCTTTTATTGAAATTTAAGTCATCTCGAATGCATAATGTGCGTGTCTTTGTGATTGCCGGTGTGCAATACAGCTTAGACCTCCTTTCGGCCGCTAAAAAAAGGGATAGAAATCCCCGTACCGTCATCTTGAAACTCTATCCTCATGATGCTTTGGTAACTGCCGGTGCCGGTCTTGATTTTTATTGCACCTACTTTAAATTAACAACCGAATTTAGGATGTCATTCGGCATGATTAACCTGCTGAAAATGGAACCCAATCTTTACGCAACAAGCGTTACCGCGCTTCACTCAAAACAAATCCAAATATCTCTTATTTTTGAATAATTTATGGCTAATAACGACGACCTCTTAAAAAAAATTATTGCCCATGCCAAAGAGTATGGTTTTATTTTTCCTTCCAGTGAAATTTATGACGGACTAAGTGCCGTTTACGACTACGCTCAGTATGGCGTAGAATTGAAAAACAATATCAAGCAGTATTGGTGGCGATCTATGGTGCAACTTCACGAAAATATTGTGGGTATTGACAGTGCTATTTTTATGCACCCTGCAATATGGAAAGCTTCCGGCCACGTGGATGCATTTAACGACCCTTTGATTGATAATAAAGATTCCAAAAAGCGCTATCGTGCCGATGTTTTAATCGAAGATTATTTGCAAAAGATTGAAGACAAGCTCGAAAAAGAGATAGAAAAAGCAAAAAAACGGTTTGATAATTTTGATGAAACGCTTTATCGCCAAACCAATGAGCGGGCAGTCGGCTACCAAAAAAAGATAGATGAAATTACGGAGAATTTTGCTAAATTAATGAATGGAAATGATTTAGCAGGTATAAAACAGATGATTGAAGAGTTGGAAATCACCTGCCCTGTATCCGGCACTAAAAATTGGACGGATGTACGGCAATTTAATCTTATGTTTTCTACGCAAATGGGGTCGGTTTCTGAAGATGCAGATACAATCTATTTGCGGCCCGAAACGGCACAGGGAATTTTTGTCAATTTCAGTAACGTCTATAAAACCGGTCGGATGAAAATTCCGTTTGGGATCGCCCAAATTGGAAAAGCATTTAGAAATGAGATAGTAGCGCGACAATTTATCTTCCGCATGCGCGAGTTTGAACAAATGGAAATGCAGTTTTTTGTTCGGCCGGGCGAAGAGTTGAAGTGGTTCGACTTTTGGAAACAGGAACGAATGAAGTGGCATCATGCATTGGGCATCGCTCCCGAAAATTACCGTTTTCATGACCATGAAAAGCTGGCGCATTATGCCAATGCCGCCACGGATATAGAATTTAAATTCCCCTTTGGATTCAAAGAGCTGGAGGGCATTCACTCGCGTACCGACTACGATTTGACGCAACACGAAAAATATTCGGGCAAGAAATTGCGCTATTTCGACCCCGAAACCAACGAAAGCTATGTGCCCTATGTTATCGAAACTTCGATTGGTGTAGATAGAATGTTTTTGGCCATTTTTAGCAATGCCTGCAGGGAGGAAAAATTGGAAGACGGCACCGTACGCACCCTATTATGCCTGCCGCCGGTATTGGCGCCGGTAAAAGTTGCCGTGTTGCCGCTGGTAAAGAAAGATGGCCTGCCCGAAAAGGCACGCGAAATTATGGATATGCTGAAACCTCACTATCTGTGCCAATATGATGAGAAAGACGCCATTGGTCGCCGCTATCGCCGTCAGGATGCTATTGGAACACCTTATTGTGTTACGGTAGATAATCAAACCATGGAAGATAATACCGTTACCATTCGCGAACGCGATTCCATGCAGCAAAAACGAGTGACTATCAGTGAGTTGAATAATTTTTTGTCTTTATAAAAATAGAAGAGTTTAACCGCTGAAAAATACAAGCCTGATTACTCGTCAAAGCAGCATTCCAGAGGTGCATAGCGCCACGATGGAGCCGTCTATCAGCACAGAGGCAATATTGATTCCAGCACGACAGAAAAAGAAAGTATCCCTGGCAAAAATACAATTTTTTTCAAACTCTATGCATATCAAAATTTTCCCTATTTTTACAATTAATAATGGTGCAAAAATACCTATAAATTTTCATGTACACCTATTTTTTGATTGATTATAAATAAGTTACGTTTTTGCATTTTTACTTGTACCCGGTTGTTGCTTGTTTTGGGCATAATTTCCGCATTATTTTCCCCTAAATTTTATTCGCTGTGTGTGATTTGAGAATTTTATGTACTTTTGCAGCTTCAATTATTCCTTTGCTTTTCAAACAAAGGATGTTGTAGAATTTTTTACAGGATATCAAATTAAATAAAGCTAATCATGAAAAAAATACTGACCACCTTAATGTTATGTGCCTTGTACAGCATTCTTGCAGCGCAAAATAACGATACCGTCAATCGCGAAACTTTCCGCGATCTTTTGGCTATTGTACAAAGCAATGCCTTTTTAGATGAGGAGCAGCCTTACATTGAATTGGTATTTTTTGTAGATGGAAAAACTGTCTATTATATGCCCAATAGCGAAGGAAAATATGAGGCAGAGGTAGAAATTAAGGCCACCATACGACAAAAAGACAGCGCTATTGCACGACTGCACTATATTTTAGGGAGTAATCTTTATTCCGACAGTTTGCTTGATAATAAGCAAAGTTTCTATGATATTCAGAATATTCGAGTGCCGCAGGGCCACTATACAGTCTATTATGAGTTAAAGGACATGCATGGTTCAGGACGTATTTTGACCTCAGTAGAATCTCTTTCAGTGCAGTTTCCTGATAATCGAATCACTACCTCAAATATTGGATTGCTTGCCTCCATGTCGCAGGATAATAAGGGACTATATCATAAATATGGAATGGCTATCACACCGATTTTTAAGCAATATATTGGCGAAAATCAATCCTTACTGCCTTTTTATGTCGAAATTTATAACAGTGATAAAATAGTAGGAGAGGGAGGATTTTTTACGGTGCGCAGCTACCTCGAGAATATTACAGATACTGCGACAAAAGATCCGAAAATAATGGTAAGCCAGCAGTATGCTACGGCGCCTGTGGTCCTTTATACACAACAATTTAATATAGCCAGCCTGCATTCGGGCAATTACAATGTAGTGGTGGATATTCTAAAAGATGATTCTCTGCTTTTAACGCAAAAAGCCTTTTTTTTCAGGAGTAATCCGGCTATGAATTTCAAGGATGCGAAGAACACTTTTGCAAGTAAGATTACGGATAGCATAGAGTTGTATCATAATGTTTTTTCACTCTTTCCTGTAGCCACTTCTATTGAGCAGGATTTTATAGATAGAAGAATTAAACGAATGACTGTTAGTGAATTACAGCAATATCTGTACGCTTTTTGGGTACAGCGCAATCCCTATTTTCCGGAAAAGGCATGGCTGGACTATAAAGCGAAAGTCGATTACGTGCAAGGCCAGTATGGTAGCCGGATAGTGAGAGGATACAAAACGGACAGGGGCCGAATTTTTCTGAAATATGGACCTCCTTCATCCATTAAAGACCATCCTTTTGACCCTCAAACTTATCCTTATCAAATTTGGGAATATTATGTCATTGATAATGAGCGTAATGTGAAATTTGTTTTCTGGAGTCCCGCTTTCGTAACCAACGAATATGAATTACTGCATTCCACCAAGAAGGGGGAATACCAGGATCCGCTTTGGCAACGCCGCTTAACGCAAAAGCTTGACCCGCAGGATGGCTTTGATGATACTAAAGCTAAGGATTATTGGGGTGGGCATATTGATGATGAGTGGAGGATTGAGTATTAGGGATAGAAATTAACAAATTACCCGCCAACAAAAAACAAAAGTAAGTTGAAGACGGATTGAAAATGAAACGAATTTTTGATATTGTAAGTTCTATATTAACGCTATTGCTCTTGTGGCCATTCATGCTGATGATCAGCATAGCCATTGCCACGGAATCAAAAGGAGGCATAATTTACAGACAATTGCGTGTAGGACGCTATGATTGCGATTTTGTGTTATTCAAATTTAGAACAATGTTTGTCAATTCGGATAAAGAAGAGTTGCTTACGGTAGGTAATCGGGATGCACGCATTACAAGAACGGGCTATTACCTGAGAAAATATAAACTGGATGAATTGCCTCAACTTTTCAACATCATCAGGGGAGATATGAGTGTTGTGGGGCCGCGCCCTGAAGTGCGCAAATACGTATCGCTCTATTCTGATGAAGAAAAAGGAGTGCTTGTAATACGTCCCGGCTTGACTGATTATGCCTCGCTGGCCTATATTAACGAAAATGAAATTTTAGCCGCTGCTGCTGATCCCGAACAGGCTTATATACAAAAAGTGATGCCTGAAAAATTAAGATTAAATTTGCAATACATTAAAAATCAATCTTTTATGGAAGATATGAAACTGATTTTTAAAACTTTAGGTTCTATAATAAAGTTTCTTCATTATCGTTGCAAAACCAATATGTACCCTCTTTAATACATGATTATCTTTTAGGGGTGCAAATCAGATGTTGTTTGCCTTTAATCCAAAATTATAAAATTTCAGCTAATCAATCCCCAAAATAGACTTTTTTGCATAATTTCCCGCAAATAAGCCGCTATTAAAGCATTGGATGGCGATTTCAATTCAGGGTCAAATTCGAGCAGGTGCATAGCCAGTTTTCGAGTATAAACTACCATTTTTTCATCTTTTACAAGGTCAGCAATTTTAAAATCGAGTGTGCCGCTTTGTTGCGTACCCTGCAAATCGCCCGGTCCGCGTAATTTCAAATCAATATTGGCAATCTCAAAACCGTCGCTGCTGCTCACCATGGCATGCATGCGTTGATGACTTTCACTACTTAATTTGTTGCCGGTCATTAATATGCAATAAGACTGTTCGCCGCCTCTCCCCACACGTCCCCTCAATTGATGTAACTGCGACAACCCAAATCGTTCAGCATTTTCAATCACCATAATGGTAGCATTGGGCACATCAATACCCACTTCAATCACTGTTGTAGATAATAAAATATGAGTTTCTTTACGAATAAAGCGCTGCATTTCAAATTCTTTTTCTTCCGCTTTCATTTTACCATGTACAATACCCAGCTGATATTGCGGCAATGGAAACTCGCGTGCCATAGCCTCATATCCGGCCATCAAATCAAGCAAATCCAATTTTTCCGACTCCTTGATTAATGGGTAAACCACAAAAACTTGTCGCCCTTTGGCGATTTCACTACGCATAACTCCCAACATTTTATTGCGACTGTTTTCAAAAAAATGACAGGTAATAACAGGTTTTCTATCCCTAGGCAATTCATCAATCACAGAAAGGTCAAGGTCTCCATAGAGGGTCATGGCAAGGGTGCGCGGAATAGGGGTAGCCGTCATTACTAAAATATGTGGCGGAATAGTGTTTTTTTTCCACAATTTGGCGCGTTGCTCCACGCCAAACCGGTGCTGTTCGTCAATAACAACGAAGCCTAAATTATTGAAAATGACATTATCTTCAATCAAGGCATGTGTTCCTATCAAAATATCGATAGTACTGTTGGCAATCCCCTTGTGAATATCATGTCTTTTTGCTGCGCGTGTTGAACCCGACAAAAATTCCACTTTTAAATTCATCTCTTTTAGCAGTTGAGTAATACTGTTAAAATGCTGCTGTGCAAGTATTTCTGTGGGTGCCATCAAGCACGATTGGAAACCGTTGTCTTTTGCAATCAACATCAATAGCAGGGCAGTAATCGTTTTGCCGCTTCCCACATCGCCCTGTAACAGTCGATTCATTTGTCGGCCGCTCCCCATATCGCTACGTATCTCTTTGATCACCCGTTTTTGTGCATTCGTAAAATCAAATGGCAGACAATTTTTATAAAAAATATTAAAATTATCGCCTACAATACTAAATATATGTCCTTTAAAATGTTGCGTATTAAGCTGTTTGGTTTTCAACAGTTTAAGCTGGGTAAAAAAGAGTTCATCGAATTTAAGGCGGATTTGAGCTCGTTTCAATATTTCGAACGAAGCAGGATAGTGAATGTGTACCAGTGCCTCACTTAGCGTGAGTAATTTATGCTGTTGAATAATTTCAGGAGAGAGTCGTTCTCGAATTACATCTTTAATTTGTATTAGTAAGGAAATCATCAACTTGGAAATAGCTTTGGAATCCAAACCATTTTTTTTTGCTTTATCGGAAGTATTGTAGAGAGGCTGAAACGACATGGACAATTGTGAAGCATCTTGCATTTGCGGATCTATCATTTCGGGATGGGTAATACTCCAGTGTCCGTTGAAAAGTGCAGGTTTTCCGAATACGATAAATTCGCGCCGAGCTTTCAGCAAATCTTCCACCCATTTCAGACTGTTAAACCATACCAGCTCCATAGTACCGGTATTGTCTGAAAAATGCGCCACCAGGCGGCGGGCACGTTGTTGTCCCACAATTTCGTAAGAGAGTACTTTTCCCCTGAATTGCACAAAAACTCCTTCGGATGAGAAAGTGCCGATGTTGTAAATTTTCGATTTATCAACATGACGGTAAGGATAATAATACAACAAATCTTCGTAGGTAAAGATATTGAATTCCCTGCGAAAAACTTCTGCCCGCTTGGGACCAACGCCTTTCAGGTAGTCAATGGAAGTGTCTAAAAGGTTTATGGTAGCAGTCATCACATTATTGATTATTATTTGAGCCTGCAAATTTACGAGATTTTTTTTATAGGCAGTTTTCAACTAAAAATATTATTTTTGCATCTCTAATTTGAAAGTATAAAGAACCTGAATTATGAAGACATACAGAAAAGAATTGTGGTTTAACGTTACCGAGCGGAGACAATTTATCAATATTACTCCTGACGTCAATGCTTGTTTGACCGAAAGCGGCATTCAAGAGGGCTTAATCCTGGTAAATGCCATGCACATTACGGCAAGTGTTTTTATCAATGATGATGAAAGCGGCCTGCATCATGATATGGAAGCGTGGCTTGAAAAGCTTGCTCCTGAAAAGCCGTATAATCAGTATCGGCACAACACTTATGAAGACAATGCCGATGCCCATTTAAAACGTACTGTAATGGGACGTGAAGTGATGGTAGCTATCACTAATAGTCGGTTAGATTTTGGCCCATGGGAGCAGATTTTCTATGGTGAATTTGACGGTAAGCGAAAAAAACGGGTGCTGGTAAAAATAATTGGCGAATAAATAATGTAAATCCTGATTTTTTTACTATTTTGCGTCGAAATTTCTGAAATTTTAGCACTGTTATATGGCTAAATGAAAGATAATTATTGGATTTAGCTCGAATATTATTTAAAATAATATCCTATATATCAGTATATTGTAAATGAAATTATTTTTTTTACTGGAATTTTCGCGGAATATGATTTTTTGTTGTATCTTTGGGGCGCTATTAATATAAAGCATTTCGAAGTATAAATAAAAAATCAAAACAAGCAAACGATGAAAAAGAATTATTTTCTTATTTTAACATTTTGGGCATTTGGTTTATCTGTTTTGGCTCAAAGCGAAGGGTACTATTACTGGTATAAAGGGGAACAGATTCCTCTTGTGCTGAATTTAAGTACCGTTAACATTGTCACAACTCCTCAATTCCAGGCTGGCGTTTTGTCGAGAATGGGATTCGATGTAATTTCTGAACTTAACGACAATGCAGGCTTGCAGCCATTGAAAGTTGTGCAGGCAGTGTTCTCCATCGCTTCCGACCGCACTTCCTATAATCGAAGTGTAGCAGGACTGCGAAACTTGGACGGGGTAGTTTCGG
>JAISAD010000145.1 GCA_031266895.1 Bacteroidales bacterium | reverse complement strand
ATTCCCTTTCTATACATTTAAGTTTAAATATCGTAGGCGTATTGGCCGAAAATGTAAATGCCTTTTTACATACATATTCACCACACAGTCGCACTTTAATAGAATCGCCCGACTGAAATTTGTGCGGAACATAACCCGTAATAAGTACAGTGGAGTTAAATTCTGCCACAATCTTTTCTCTTGTTGCGCAATTTGTTGGTGCTTCATACGGTTCTTTCAGATAGACGAAAGTCCCTGTTTGTCCGCAATCGCAGTTTCGCTGCTTTACGCAACTGCTCGCCACGAGTGCCAGAATAATACACAGCATTGCAGTCGTGCCTCTTTTGAAGGCTCCTTGAGCCTGCTCAAAAAAGATTTTTTTGCTTTTGTCATTTGCGCGCAGCTGGATATGTTTTTGTTTCATAACTTTTCAACTTAAATAATTATTTATTTTCATCATCAATATCCTGTCTTTTGTTTCTTCTGCATGCAGCCTTCTGCCGGGCAGGCATGTAACTGCGGCTGGCCAGGCATGTAGCTTTTGCTGACTAACTGTGCAACTTTTGCCGGCTAACTGTGCAGCTTTTGCTGCGTAAGCATGTAACTGCAGAGAGACTTTCCCGTAAATAATTCGCATGTTTATACTGGGAACTGCTATAAATTTATAAAATTGATTCCGGAACAGAAAGAAATATTTGCCAAAAAAGAATTTTCTTTTAATTTTAATCATGACTAAAATATATAATTAACTATTGTTCAAGATATTAGTTTTGCTTATTTAAAATATTTTGACCTTGCAATTATACAAAAAAAAATCCAATTATAGCAACGCATACAAAAAAAATAAAACGCGGCATAATCTGTACCGCGTTTTTATCTTTTTTTATATCTTCGGCAGGAGAAACTGTTGCGTGACAGGCGCTCTAAAACTTCAGCCCAAAAGTGGTATATATTCTGTGTCGGGCAAAATCCATGCTGGCGGCATCTGCCAAATCGGCACTGTAAATCCAGTATTTTTCCCTGCTCAGCCTCAGCGAATAGGCCAAATCGAAAAAGAAGCGGCTAAACCGGAATCCCATGCCGGCAGAGGCTATGTGTGCGCTGCCGTCGTTAATTCCATTCTTGTAGGGAGAGGTAAGATAGTTATAGCCGGCACGCAGCAAAAAATGTTCGGACACATTTATCTCGCCGCCTATTCTGAGGGCGTGCGCCAGTCCGTACTTGGCCTGTATCTGCCTGTTTTCTTCGTTAAAGGCATAATTGCGGGCAATCATGCTGGCCTGTGCAAAATTGCTGATTTCGTATTCCAGACTGATAAATCCGCGCCTGTTAATCAGAAAAGCCACATTGAACGAGGCACGCAGGGGCGTAGTCAGGGAGTATCTGTTTTCATTCGAATAGGAACTGCTGTGCACCCGTCCGGTATCATTCCGGGCATACATGCTGCGTTCAAAAATCTCGTGTACCGAGTTATAATAGGTAGGTGTCTGAAAGCTGATTCCAAGGCGCATAAAGCTGACAGGCTGGTAAATGATGCCCAACTTCAGGTTAATGCCCACACTACTCACCTTCAACTTGTCTTCAAACTTAAAATGGTCAATAACAGAAGTTTCATTCTTATCGTCCGTCTCCGTATAGGTAGAAGATTCGGTATAATTTAAAAACGGAATACCCACAGAAGCGGCCATAAAAAACTTATCGCCATAATTGGCGCCCACGGTAAAGCTCATCTCGTCAATGCCGCCGCGCGTCTCCACAAAGCGGCTCTGCTTTAAATCAAAGCCGTTGAGCGCGCTCACATATTTCCTGTTGCTGCTCGACCACGCGGGGTCGGCGTTAATCAGGTAGGCATCCCAGGCAAAGTTTGACGTGCCGTAAAAGCCGGAAGTAGTATTATCGGGATCAAAATTGTCAGCAGTTGCACCCAAGGCCAGATCCTCGGTCATGGAATGGCCTTTCGAGCGTCCCTCTACATTAAACCGGCCGTTGAAATCCTGAATCCGGTTGAATCCAAATCCAAAATAAAGCCCCCGCCAGTAGTCGCCCTGCAGCGGCGCCTTCATTACCAGGCCCACCTGCGGAAAGGTGTATCTCACTCTCGGAGTAGTAGTCGAAGTGCCATTGAATGTGCTCTGCGTGCTGAAAACAGAAACGGAGAGAGGCGTAATCGAAATCTCATGCTTCTTAAATATGGCAATCGCAGCCGGATTGACGCTTATGGCCGAAAAGTCGGCACCTACAGCGCCCAGCGCCCCGCCTGCTCCCATAAAGCGGGCAGAACCCTCTCTGTTGATTTGCGAGAAGCGAAATGCGTCTATGTCGCTCTGCCCTCTGAGCAGGGGAAAGAGGGCGACCGTCAAAATAAAACCTGCAAATATCTTTTTCATTATTCTATTCAATTATAAATTAACTTCCTGACGTTTATCTTCTTCTTGACGAGCTGCCGCTGCTGCCGGAACCGTAGCTGCCGCTACTCGACGAGGAACTGCTCGGACGCGAGTAGCTGTTGCTGCTGCCATTTGAGGAGGAACCAGTTGGACGCGAGTAGCTGCCGCTGCTTGATGAGGAACTGCTTGGACGTGTACTGCTGCTGCCGCTTGACGAAGAGCTGCTCGGACGGGAATAGCTGTTGCTGCTGCCATTTGAGGAGGAGCCAGCCGGACGCGAGTAGCTGCCGCGGGAAGGGGCAGCGGGACGGGTTGTGGCCGGAGCAGTCGGCACGGGTCTTGCCGTAGAAGGTGCAGAAGTGGCCGGGCGCGTTTCCGATCCGGTAGCGGCCGGTCTGGTGCGTGTGGCAGGAGCAACCGACTCTCTGCTGGCCGGAGTGTTCGGCATGGATCTTGCCGTAGAGGGTACAGGAGTGGCCGGGCGCGTTTCCGATCCGGTAACGGCCGGTCTGGTGCTTGCGGCAGGGGCAACCGATTCTCTGCTGACCGAGGCGTTCGGCGAAGGTCTTGCGGCAGGCGATGCAGAAGCGGCGGGACGCGTTTCAGGCTTAGATTCCGATGTCACCCTGCTGCTGTTCGGACTCGGCCGCCCCATTGTAACCGGTGCCGTGGCAGTGGTTGACAGCGTGTTATATCTTTCGCTAAACGAAGTCGGCGTCATTGAGCGCGACACGGTATTGACCGGTCTTGAATTTTTCGAATCATTACCGTTATTAGGGCCGGGGCGGCGGTTGCTGCTATGTGTGGCCGATCCGTTTGAACCGTTGCCTACCACACTTCTATGGCCATAGTTGTAAGCATAGTTATGGTCGTAGTTGTTGTGATAATAGCCTGAGCAGTCATTATAATGACCGTGGTGGCCGCCTCCATAGCGACCATCCTGGTAGCCATCCCAGTAGCCATTGTGGTAGCCGTAAGCATATCCCGGATTGTGCCAGCCCCACCCGTAGCTAAAGCCATAGTTATAGTGGCCATAGTTGTAGTAGTAAGGACGGTAATAGGGGTCTGACCACCACCAGTTATAGCCATAATAGATGCTTACGCCCCAGTAGGAAGGAACGGGGTCGTACCAGTAGAGATTGGTGTAGAAGGGATCATAATAGCCCCACCCGTCATACAAATCGGAGTGAAAACGGCGAATGCGGGCGGTGTAGTAATAGTCGTAATAGTCGTCCTCGTCGTAATAATAGTTGTTGGTAACATAGGTATTTCCGGCGGCATCGCTGGAAGTATATGTCGGCATTTCTTCGCTGTTTTCGGCATAATCTTCATAATTTGCCTCATCGACAACGGGCGCCGGATCCGGCTTGGGCTTACTGTACTGTGCATCGGTAGAAGATGTATATACATCATCATAATAAGCAAAATCACCTGTTTTGCAAGCAGTTAACAAAAGCAATCCGAGCAATGTTACGATTAAGTTTCTGTTTTTCATGACTTACCTCCTGTCATTTATTGTGAATAAATTTATTTTTACAAACTAATTCCTTATGGACTACAAAAATACAAAAAAGTTAAATGCATCTGCTTTTACAACCTGTCCCGCAGCCTCACGGCACGGGATTGGGCACAACGGGCATCTTCTTCAATGTGATATTCTGCTCCTTCTCAAGCTCCAGTTCCCTGAACAGTATGGCTTTGGGAACAATCAAACTGCACGGAACGCCATACATGGGCATATCGCCACTGCCGTACAGCGTGTTTTCAGGCTTGCCCCGCAGGAGCATATTGGCCACCTGCTGCTCGCTGCTGATACCCTCTGCCTGCTTGAAGCTCTTCAGCGTCAAATCCGACAGCCTGACCATGCGCACCGGCTTTTCGCTGCCGTCCCTCACCGACACCTGATACACGTAAACAGGCGCTCCGCTGGCTGTGCCCGAAAAGTACCTGTCAATGCCCGGAATGGCACGCTCGCTGTTATGAGCCACTTTCCTGATTATATAGGCATATTCATATCCATCCTCCTTGGCCATGGCAAGCAGTTTCTTCTTTAACTTGTCGTACGACTGCGTTTTACTCCCACTCAACTCTAAAACTCCGGCACAAAGCGAAGTGGTAACAGCACCGCCCGACAGAGCCAGCCGCCGGTGCCCGTTTGAGGCTTTCACTTTGCCGGTTGGCGTACAGTCGCTCAACAGTGCCTGCAGCACCCCATCTTTGATGATGGGCAGCTGAGCAGGCGATTCAACTCCTTCGGCATCCATCTGATAACACCCTGTCAGCGGCACCCCTTGATAGTGAGTCAGGCGGTCTCGGGCAGTAAGCGACAGTGTTGCGGCAATCACCCTCTTATTCATCCATCTTTCGGTCCTGTTATCCTGCGAGGCGGCTCTCATCCTGTCACTGCCCGCAATTGACCTTCGAGCCGCCAAAATGCCGTCGGGACTGTCAATAAATGCGCGCGCCACTATTTCAGCCACGGCATCATCGGTAAAGAGTACCGGACCGCTGTATATCTCCTCAATCGGAGAAGCGCTCCGCAGCGTCTCCAGCCGCATAGCCATTGCATGAGCCTGTTCTACAAGTTCCGACAAGTCGGGAAGCTGCAGCAAGGTGGGCGCATAGTGCACAAAGTAGTCGGCGAGCGGTTCGCCATCGGGGGCCATGGTTTCGGCAAACACTTTGACAGCCACCAGATTAAAGGGCTGCCTATACTGCATTTTTTCGCTGCTGAGATAAAAAACATCAGCATGGTACTGATAGACCATTGCGCCCGATCCGGTAAGGCCGGGATACTCCTTAAAGACTGCAGATACCGCCTGAGCCATATTCTCCACATCACTGATTAATGATTTCAGTGCCTTGTTTTCCTCCATATATTCGGCCGGGGAGGGCGCCACCCTGTCGGGCAGGCTGGCCAGCTCGGCGGGCAAATTCTGCTGTGCTATGGCAGTTGTCTTGTTTTCGTAATTTTCGGCAGCGGTTTTATAGGCATTGTCTGCGCTGCCCCACAAGCTGCGGCGAATGTCCCAATAACTGTTTTCGATTGCTACCTTAGAGCCGTAGCTGCGGTAAAAATAGCTGTTTAAATTCTGATAATGGGTATTGTTCATCTGATCGCTACCCACCATAACGCTGGTTTTCTGGGCGCGGAGAGGCTTTTGAAACGAGCGGACAGTAGCGCCCAGAGAGGCCACCGCCACACCTGCCTCCGCATCGGTAACAAGATAGCTGATAAAGTAAGGGGCCTGCATGCCGTCAAGGCGCAACTGTTCAAAGTTATCGGCCATTTCATCATGCATAGCCCGAAATACAGCCTGCTCAAAAAACTCCTGCTCCGAAGTATCAATTACACCTGCGGGGCGCGCTATCAGAGGCTTAATATTCTGTCCCTTACTCTTTTTCTGCAGCTCAATCTGTTTCACAAGCAACGCCGGAGAGCAACAGCCCGCGGGCACGCGGCCTGACTCTGCGCCGCAGATGCCGGCAAAATTGCCCGGTTGAGCGCCCAGCGCCTCTATTTTCGAGAACATGGCCAGCGGTGTACCCACCAAATCCACGCCTCGCACCAGCTCGTCAGGCCGGCCATCTACATAGACACGATAGACCTCAAGCGGCCTCACATTGAAAGAGTTGGGAACAAAGCGGCCGGTAAAGGTAAAACCGCCCTCTACAGAGGCAAAATAGTAGCCATAAGGCTTGCCCTGCTCCTTAGCTTCCTGAATGAGCATCTGGCGCAACTGCTCATCGCTGTAAGGGTGGGCAGTCTGCACAATCAGATTCGACTGCCGCGACACCGGCCGATAGCCCGCCTGCGCCCGTGCGTGGCCATTCGACTGCGGAAAATGGTCAACAGGGGTGCGGGTCATCAGAAAATTGCGCAAAATGCCTCGTTCCACCGCCACCACCTTTTCAGCCTTAACACCCTCATCGTCATATTTATATGATCCGTTAAGCGGAATGCCGCCGTAAGAGTCGGCAGTCGGGTCAAAAACTACTGTAATGTCAGGGTTGAGTATCTGGTTGCCCACCTGCTTCTTAAATGTCTGGGCATCTCTTTCGCTTTTCATGCGCAGTCCCTCTACGCGATGACCAAATATTTCATGAAAAAAGACGCCGGCAGCCTCCTTCGACAGGATAGCCGGTCCTTCATAAGGCTCTACCACAGGTGCTTTTCTCAACGCGGCAAAGGTGGCTTTCAACTTGCGGGCATCTTCTATCAGCTGATAGCTTTCGGGCAGCGCCTGCGGATAGCCTTGAAAATAGCTCTTATGGAGCGGTAAATCCATGCCATCCTCACTTTGGCCGTCCACCGAAATATAGAGATAGCAATAGCTGCTGTTTTGTACCGTGTAAGACTGGTCGCTGCTTACAAAATACTTGCGGACAGTAGAAAAGAGCAACGAGCTTGCACCTGTCTCAATATCCTGTTCTTCTGCAAACTGCGCAGAAATCTGTTTCAGAACAGACTCCCAGTACGGGGCATCGAAATCTATTACCTGCGGCGGCTCGTAATAAACCGTATAGGGATTTCCAGAATAGTCGGGCGCCTTATCGTCGGCCTCCACTTTCACGGCCACATTGGCTTTTATCAATTCGTAGCGCTGAATGGCCTCCCGATATTTTTTTTCCGTTTCGCGCCATAAAATCTGCTTCAGTGCGCTGACATCCTCGCCATAGGGAAGATTTATCACAGCGGGAGACACGCGAAAATATTCGGAAGCATGGCCACGCAACTCGTGAAAGTTGTCAAGCATATAGTCGCCAGCCCGCACTTCCACGTAGAGTGTGCGGGAAGATTGAGTTTCGGAAGTGAAAAGCGCACCGAACGAGGCGCCAATGTTGCAGGAGTTGCTCTCCTCTACCCGATAGGTAATTTGATATACCAGCGGGTCTTTAGCATAGAGCGCCTGATAGTTGCGGTTAAGTTCGGTGATCAAAGTCTGCAAAAAAATATCCTCTTCTGCCTTTTGCTGTGCCTGCAGGGGCCAAGCCAGTCCGAGCAGCATTGCCCCAAGAATTGATAGCTTTAAAATGGTTTTCATAAATATGTTTAGTCTTTTTGATTAAAAACAACGTTTAAAAAAAAGAAATATTGTAATGGAGCATCCATAACTGTAAATTCCACACTGTTAGCCCTTTTAAAAAATATTCGATTTAATGCGCTGCGTTTTTCTATTTTTTAATCCAAATTTTTAGTACTTTTGCCCCCTTGATAATCCGGGCAAGCCGCGTAAAAATATAAAAAATAATGGACAATTATTTATGCAAATAAATCAACATTACTCAGGACTTACTGACGCACAAGTTATCGAAAGCCGCAAACAGCACGGCGAAAACATTTTAACACCGCCCAAAAAAGAATCGCTGTGGACACAGTTCCTTGAAAAGCTTACCGATCCGATTATTGTTATCTTGTTGATAGCATTGCTATTGTCAACAGGCATATCGTGCTACAAGTTCTTCACGGGGCATGGCACGGCAAGCGTATTTTTTGAACCTGCCGGCATCCTGATTGCCGTGTTGCTGGCAACTGTTGTTGGATTTTTATTTGAAGTGAGCGCCAATAAAAAATTTGAAGTGCTCAACAAAGTCAATAACGACACGCTGGTAAAAGTTATCCGCAACGGCAATATTTGCCAAATTACCAAAAAAGAGGTGGTGGTTGGCGACATGGTGATGCTCGAAACGGGCGATGAAGTGCCTGCGGATGGGGAATTACTGGAAGCCGTTTCGCTGCAAATCAACGAATCGACACTGACAGGCGAGCCGGTTATCAGGAAAACCGTCAATCGTGCCGACTTTGATAAAGAGGCCACCTATCCATCCAACAGCGCATTGAAAAGCACTACGGTTGCTGACGGACACGGCATTATGCAGGTGCTGAAAGTGGGTGATGCTACCGAATACGGAAAGGTTTACGAAGGCGCACAAATTGACAGCAGCGTAAAAACACCGCTCAACAGGCAATTAAACAGTTTGGCAACCCTCATTGCCAGGGCAAGCTATGCCATAGCAGGTTTGATAATTGCGGGCAGACTGCTCTGGTTTTTTACCGATACGGAACCGTTTGAATGGATAACGTTCGGAAGCTTTCTGCTGCAAACGGTTATGATTGCCGTTACGGTTATTGTAGTTGCCATTCCCGAAGGCCTTCCCATGAGCGTTACTTTGAGTCTGGCATTAAGCATGAAGCGCATGCTCAATGCCAATAATCTGGTGCGCAAAATGCACGCCTGCGAAACAATGGGTGCCACCACGGTGATTTGTACCGACAAAACAGGCACGCTTACGCAAAATCAAATGAAAATTTATGAAACGAAATTTTACGGAACAGATGGTATATCGGATTTAATAAAAGAGAGCATTGCGGCAAATTCCACTGCTTATCTAGACTGTTCCGACCCCGCCAAAATAAAGGTACTGGGAAATCCGACCGAAGGGGCTTTGCTGCTGTGGCTGCGCGAGAACAGCATTGATTACCTGCCACTGCGCAAGGAGGCAAAAATAGTAGAACAACTTACATTCTCTACCGAACGGAAATATATGGCAACAATTGTCAATTCGTCGCTGCTTGGCAAAAAAGTACTGTATGTAAAAGGAGCGCCCGAAATTGTTTTGGACTTGTGCAAAACATTACCCGTAGCAAAAGAAGTGGTAAATACGCAATTGATTGAATACCAGAATAAGGCAATGCGCACTTTGGGATTTGCCTGCCAAATTATCGAAGACGACAAGGAGTATTTCAAAGATGGGAAACTGGAAAATGCCCATCCTGCCTTTCTGGGAATTGTGGCCATTTCCGACCCCGTTCGCTTAGAAGTTCCCGATGCGGTAAAAAATTGCCAGAAAGCGGGAATAGATGTAAAAATTGTTACCGGCGATACTTCGGGAACCGCCAGGGAAATCGGTCGTCAAATCGGCTTATGGCAAGAGAACGAATCGGCAGAACACCATATTACAGGAACCGAATTTGCGGCAATGTCGGATGAAGAGCTGTTGGAAAGAGTTCTGTCGCTAAAGATTGTTTCACGGGCAAGGCCAATGGATAAACAGCGACTGGTACAGCTTCTTCAGCAAAAGGGAGAGGTGGTTTCAGTTACCGGCGACGGCACTAACGATGCCCCCGCCCTGAACGCCGCTCAGGTGGGCCTGTCAATGGGAGATGGCACTTCCGTGGCTAAAGAGGCAAGCGACATCACTATTTTGGATAATTCGTTCAGCAGCATCACCCGTGCCATAATGTGGGGACGCTCTCTGTATCAGAATATTCAGCGTTTTATACTTTTCCAGATGACGATTAATGTAGCGGCTTGTATTATTGTGCTAATCGGCGCATTTTTAGGAATGGAAACTCCTCTTACCGTTACACAGATGCTTTGGGTAAATCTGATTATGGATACTTTTGCCGCCCTGGCACTGGCCTCGTTGCCGCCAAGCGAAAAGGTAATGAATAGCAAACCCCGTAAAACCAGCGACTTTATTATCAGTAAACTCATGTGGAAAAGCATACTTGGAGCGGGTATTTTCTTTGTAGTTCTGCTGTTCGGATTAATTCAATACTTCAAACATGCAGAAATTACAACTTTAACCGACTTCAGCATTGCCAGCTTTGGCAGAAACTTCTTCAATTTCGCCCATGGCAATGGATTGTCGCCTTACGAATTATCGCTATTCTTTACGATATTTGTGATGCTGCAATTTTGGAATATGTTTAACGCCAAAGCATTTCTGACCGGCAAGTCCGCTTTTGCCGCCATTGGAAAAAGCAACGGTTTTCTTGCCATTGCGCTGGCTATCCTGATCGGTCAATGGCTAATAGTTACCATTGGCGGTCAGATGTTTAATGTGGTGCCGCTGAAATTTTCCGATTGGGGAATTATTATCGGAATCACTTCGCTGGTATTATGGTTCGGGGAATCAATAAGATTGTTAAAAGTGAGACCCAGCATATAGAAAAGGCCTGTTTAATAAAAAAATCATGTACTTTTGCATGTTTCAATAACGTTGAATCAAATTCAGTTATATTTAAAAAATGCAGTAATTCTCAATCAAATATGAAAACAGTTAAACCGTCAATTCCGAAAGGCACGCGCGATTTTACGCCCAATGAAATGGTGCGCAGAAACTATATTTTTAACACAATACGGCATGTTTTTGAAAAATACGCCTATCTTCCTGTCGAAACGCCCGCTATGGAGCAGCTTTCTACGCTTATGGGCAAATATGGCGAAGAGGGCGACCGGCTCATTTTTAAGGTGCTCAATTCCGGTGATTTCAGGCAGGGAATTGATTTCAACAGTCAGAATGTCAACAAGCTGGCTGCACAAATTTGTGAAAAAGGGCTGCGCTACGACCTTACCGTGCCTTTTGCCCGTTTTGTAGCGCAACACCAAAATGAACTCACTTTTCCCTTTAAACGCTACCAGATGCAGCCGGTGTGGCGTGCTGACCGGCCACAGAAAGGCCGATATCGGGAGTTTTATCAGTGCGACGCAGATATCATCGGCAGTAAATCGCTGCTTAATGAGGCCGAACTGTTATTGATTACCCACGAAATATTTTCGCAACTGGGCATCTGCGTTACTATTAAAATAAACAATCGCAAAATTTTATCGGGTATTGCAAAGATGGTGAACGAAGCAGACAAAATAGGGGATATTTGCATGGCTATTGATAAACTGGATAAAATAGGACGCGAAAAGGTGTGCGAGGAGTTGCAGGAACGGGGCATTTCACCCGAAGCTATTGTCAAGTTGCAACCCTGTTTCGACTTTTCCGGAACTAACGAAGCCAAACTGGAAAAATTGCACGCTATGTTTGCCTCTATAGAAATTGGACAAAAAGGGGTGGATGAAACAGTGCAGTTGCTGCAATATGCCCAATTGCTGCAAATTGCGGTACCGGTGGAATTGGATATTACGCTGGCGCGTGGCCTTAACTACTACACCGGCACAATTTTTGAAGTGAAGGCGAGTAACATCGCCATCGGCAGCATTTCCGGCGGCGGACGCTATGACGACCTGACCGGAATATTCGGCCTGAAAAACATGTCGGGGGTGGGCATCTCCTACGGAGTAGAACGTATCTACGATGTGCTGCACGAACTCAATCTTTTCCCTCCAAACCTCACGGCAGCAGTTACGGCACTTTTCCTGAACTTCGGCAGTCGCGAAGAGATTTACTGTCTGCCAGCATTACAGCAACTGCGGGCAAGCGGCATTGCGGCCGAAATCTATCCCGACAATGTAAAAATAGGGAAACAGATGAGTTATGCCAATGCCAAAGGGATTCCATTTGTGATAATGGCCGGGGAAGATGAAATAGCAACGAACTGCTTTACCTTAAAAAATATGGAGAGCGGGGAGCAGCAAAAATTAGAGATTGAGGCATTAGTTAAGAGATTAATGTTAAAATAATTTATTATGGAACACGAGAATAATCAGCGAAATATATTTAGATTTATACGGCTGAAAATAAGACATTTGGTGCAATTAAATGAAGATACGGATATTGAAGCTACGATTGCTTCCATAACCAAATCTGTAGAATTTAGGGGGGTTAATATCTGGATTTTAGCCTTTGCTATTGTGGTGGCTTCCGTAGGGCTGAATGTCAATTCTACAGCAGTGATTATCGGCGCCATGCTGATTTCGCCTCTTATGGGGCCTATCAATGGCATTGGGCTGGCGTTAGGCATCAGCGACACCGAACTGCTGCGCAAAGCGGCCACAAACCTGCTGATTATGGTCTTTATCAGCCTCTTTTTTTCCACAGCCTACTTTATCATCTCCCCTTTGAGCGATGCTCAATCGGAATTGCTGGCACGCACCACACCAACCATTTATGATGTAATGATTGCTGTTTTCGGCGGTCTTGCAGGCATTGTAGCCCTGTCACGCAAAGAGCAGCCCTTTACCGTCATTTCAGGCGTAGCCATCGCCACCGCACTGATGCCTCCCCTCTGCACAGCCGGATTCGGGCTGGCAACCTTGCAGTGGAACTATTTTTTTGGTGCGTTTTACCTCTTTTTTATCAATTCGGTTTGCATTGCCCTTGCCACCTATATAGTAGTTAAATACCTGAATTTTCCGCCTAAAAAATATTTGGATCCCAGACAAAAAAAAATTCAAAAACATACAATTAGCTTTATATTTGTCATTATCATTGTGGTGCCAAGCATCTTTATGGGCGCTAATGTGATAAGAGAAATTTCTTTCCATAGCCAGATCACCAAGTTTGTATCCGAATTGCAAAAATCGGAACTGTTTCAAGAGCGACAGCTCATTAATGCACAACGCGAGTACCATCGTACATCTCAACAACTTACCATTACAATAGTAGGGACATCCCTCTCAACGCAACAGGTTAGTTATATGCAAAATAAACTGCATAAGGATTACAACCTGCCACATGCCGAATTGGTGGTCAAACAGTCCAGCGGAGCTATGGACACCAATGCAAATTCCGAACTGCTCGAAAATCTGTTTGATAAAAAAGAACAGCAACTTCTTCAAAAAGATTCGGTGATTGACGCCCTGCATTATGAAATTCAAAACAGGAATAAGACAACCGCCGAAATGAGCCAAATTGCCAAAGAGATAGCTGTGCAATACCCTGATGTAAACACTATTTCTATTGCCTATTTGGATTACATGAATACTAAAACCTTAAATATTAACAGAATACCAACAGTTTATGTGGCCTGGAACAGCAATCCCTCCACAGAACAGCGCGCACAACTGCTTCACTGGCTCAAAGTGCGATTGAACGTGTCTGAATTGAAGCTGATTGAATAGAGGTGCAAAAGTGCGAAAGGTTCAAAAAAAAGCGTTATCTTTGCCCAATTGTTTATGACAATGTTAAATATTTTGTTTTCAGCATTTTAACTTATGAAATTAGGCATAGACATTGGTTCTACAAGCATAAAATGTGTTCTTCTGGATGACTGCAATCAACCTCTGTTTCAAGGTTATAAAAGGCATCAGGCTTCTATTGTGCCGGTATTGATGCAGTTGCTTGCCGAGCTGCATCAGACTGTAAAAGTACACGATTTGCAGGTAATGCTTACCGGTTCTATTGGCATGGGAATTGCGGAAAGATTAAAACTTCCCTTTAATCAGGAAGTTATATCTTCCATTAAATATGTACAGGAAAACTACCCCGATATTAAAACCTTTATTGATATTGGTGGAGAAGATGCCAAGATGATATTTTTTCAGCCTAATCACACCCCTGATATCCGCATGAACGGCAGCTGTGCCGGTGGAACAGGCGCTTTTATTGATCAAATGGCCACACTGCTTGGCATTCCAATGGAAGAAATGAATAGCTATGCAGCGCAGGCCGAAACTGTTTTTCCCATTGCTTCGCGGTGCGGCGTATTTTCCAAAACCGATATTCAAAATCTGGTAGCGCGCAATGTCAAAAAGGGTGACATTGTAGGCTCCATTTTTCATGCAGTAGCCCTGCAGACCGTCAGTTCGCTGTCGCGCGGTTATGAGGTGATCCCTAAAGTGCTCTTTTGCGGTGCACCTTTTGCCTATCTTCCGGAGTTGAAAAAGGCCTTTTTGCAATTGCTGCAGCTCTCAGAAAGCGATGTGATTGATAATGCCAACCCCGAATTAGCACCGGCACATGGCACCGCACTCGCTATTGCGGAAAAGTCCCCTACCCTCTCGTTTACTGATTTTCTGTGTCGCGTGGAACAGTTGGCACATGAAACACTGGAGACTGCAGAAACTCATTTGCCGGCACTTTTTGACTCTGACGAAGCGTTTCAACAGTGGCAATCAGGCAAAGTGAGTGTTAATATTCCTAAAATCGAACTGCAAAATATAGACAAGAACCAGCTTTTTTTAGGCATAGATTCGGGTTCTACTACCACTAAAATCGTGGTTATTAACGACAAAGATGAGATTGTTTACAACTACTATACTAAGAACCAAGGGGATGCGTTAGGCGCATTCTCGCAAGGCATGAACCATTTTAAAACATTGTGCGAACAGGCAGGTAAAAAGATCTCTTTCAGAGGCAGCGCCGTTACCGGTTATGGCGAAACGCTAATTAAGACGGCCTACGATTTACATCAGGGGATTGTAGAAACAATGGCGCACTATATTGCCGCCACCCGCATTTCGCCGCAAGTGAGTTTTATTCTCGACATTGGCGGACAGGATATGAAAGCCATTTTTGTAGATAACGGCGCTATCAACCGCATCGAAATCAATGAGGCATGCTCTTCCGGCTGCGGCTCTTTTATTGAGGGTTTTGCCAGCATGCTGGGGATGCCTGTTGCTGATTTTGCGCGCCTGGCCTGCCAGGCGCAGCATCCGGCCGATTTGGGGACGCGCTGCACCGTTTTTATGAACTCCAAAGTAAAACAGATTTTAAGGCAAGGTACGGCAATAGAGAATATTGCCGCTGGCCTGTCTTTTTCTGTCATCAAAAACTGTCTTTTTAAAGTTCTTAAATTGAAGAACGTCAGCGAGCTGGGAGAACATATCGTGGTGCAGGGCGGCACTTTTAAAAATCTTTCCATTATTCGCAGTTTGGAGTTACTCACCCAAAAAGAGATTACCGTATCCAATATTCCCGAACTAATGGGGGCTTATGGAGCAGCGCTTCACGCTAAGCGGTCGGCGCAAGCTTCAGCGGAAAACAAGGATATTTTATTAAATAATCTGCTGGAAATCAAGAGTTTTGATTTTACTAATATTCAATGCAAAGGATGCGAAAACCGTTGCCGCATCAAAAAAAGCACTTTCTCAAGCAATCGGGTCTATTATTCCGGCAATAAATGCGATAATGTTTTTTCCAATTTGGATTTAGACACCGTACGCGGCGACAATTTTCATGCATTGAAATATGCAAAACTGTTTGACCGCAAGAGCAAACTTTCCAATCCGCGCTTTACTATGGGCATACCGCGCGGCTTGATTTTTTACGAAGATTATCCCTTTTGGCATACCTTGCTGACCGAGTGCGATATAGAGCCTGTTTTGTCGGGTGCAACTACGGTGGCACAATACGAAAAGGGAGTAAAGACCATTATGGCCGACAATATCTGTTTTCCGGCCAAACTGATGCACGGCCATATCATGTATTTGATCAAAAAAAACGTAGATCGCATTCTTTATCCCTATATTGTTTATGAAAAAAAAGAGGATAAAACGGCAGCAAATAGTTACAACTGTCCTATTGTATCGGGCTATTCGGATGTGATGAAGAGCGCTATTGAGACTAAAGAGCAGTATGGAATTCCGTTAGATGCACCTGTATTAAATTTCAACAACAAAGCATTGTTAACCAAATCCTTAAAAGAATATTTTTCCAAATTTAACATTGACGCCAAGCAAGTAGCAAAAGCAGTAGAAAAGGCATTAGCCGAACAACTGGCCTTTGAACGCTGGCTTTGCAGCACTACGTTGGAGCTTTATGAAAAGGCGTTGACTGAACAAAAAACGGTGGTAGTGCTGGCTGGACGTCCCTATCATATTGACCCTTTGATACAGCACAAAATTGCGGATTCTATCGCCGATTTTGGCGTTACGGTACTCAATGAAGATATTGTGCGCTATGCCGACAATTCACGCTTCGCTCACACTCAAACCGTTACACAATGGGCGTTTCCTAATCGCATTATGAATGCGGCCAAGTGGGTAGCCGAGCAAGGCAGCGATGTGCATTTTGTACAGCTTACCTCTTTTGGCTGCGGTCCCGATGCTTTCCTAAATGAGGATATTAAACAAATTTTACACAAAACGGGCAAGAATCTTACCCTGCTTAAGGTGGATGATGTGAATAATATCGGATCGCTAAAATTGCGCATTCGTTCCCTTTTAGAGAGCAGTAAAGGCAGCAGCCGGCCACAAGCCATTCCGGTGAAACAAACGCCAAAATTTGAGAAAAAAGACCGTTTTCGGACAATTATTGCCCCCTATTTTGCCGAAGGTTATTCCGAAATGTTGCCTTCACTGTTTAAGTTGATGGATATTAATTTAATCAATTTGCCTCCCAGCAATTTAACCTCTAATGACTTGGGATTACAGTTTGCCAACAATGAAATTTGTTATCCCGCAACACTAGTGGTGGGTGACATTATCAAAGCGTTGCAATCGGGGCAATATAATCCAAAAGAGACGGCAGTGGCCATTACCCAAACCGGCGGACAGTGCCGTGCCACCAATTATATTTCCATTATCAAAAAAGCGGTTATTGCCGCCGGATTTGAAGATATTCCCGTAGTATCCGTATCTTTCGGTAAGGGATTGATTAACGAACAGCCCGGCTTCGACTTGAAGTGGTCTCGTTGCATTTTGTCGGCAGTACATGCGCTCCATTATGTAGATGCCCTCTCAAAACTCTACTATCCAGCAGCCGCTAGAGAACGCGAAAAGGGAACTGCAAAAGCGTTGAGAAGCAAATACATGGAATTAGGGAAAATATGTCTCGAAAAGCGAGAAAAAGAGCGCATGCCCAAGCTGCTGGATGCCGCTATTGATGAATTTAACGCTGCTATCAATCCCGATATCAAGCCGCCGCAAATTGGTGTAGTCGGCGAAATTTATGTAAAATATAACTCTTTCAGCCATAAAAATGTAGTGGACTGGCTGGTAGAACAGGGCGTTGAGGTGGCTGCGCCCTCGCTGTACAACTTCTTTATGTGCGAATTTGTGAACATGCACGTTAAAAAGGAGTTGCACATTGACCGGTTGTCTATTCCATTATTTATCAGTGATTTGATGTTTGATTTGGTAAAACGGATAACCCGAAAATATGACAGGGTTTGTCAGCGTTACCCTTATTATCGGCCTTTTTCAAATCTGATGGCCGACTCCGAAAATGCCTCGCGCATTATCAGTTTGGCAGCACAATTCGGCGAAGGGTGGCTCATCCCGGCAGAAATTGCCGGCTTTGCTGAAAGCGGAATCCATAATGCGGTAAGTTTACAACCCTTTGGGTGTATTGCCAATCATGTTATTTCCAAAGGAATAGAGAAAAAAATCAAGAAAACATACCCCAACATGAATTTGCTTTTTCTCGATTTTGACGGCGGCACAAGTGAAGCCAACGTTCTAAACAGACTGCATTTTATGCTGGATAATTCACGAAAACAGTAGGCTTCATTATTTTTTAACATTACATGCCGAGTGTATTATTTTTTTTTATATCTTTGCAGCGCCTTAAATAAGATTAGGCAATTATAAATTATTATTCACATTTTAAAATTAATCAGATATGAAAAAGACTTACGTTTTCATGATGTCAGCCCTGTTATTCTCCCTCACAGGAACCATAACCGGGCAAGTTTCCGATGCCGATCGGTATTGGATTAAAGAAAATTTTTCAACTTTTCCCGTAGATAGCGTTAGCGTTTATATTAAATCTACGGCTGTTTACGAAACGTCCCCCAATCAAGTGCTATTGCAGGCCTACTACGCAAATTTTGAGCCGGCAGAAGGCACGTGCGGCAGAGATACCAGTATATCGGACAAACATTTGCGTATCAGGGGATTAAAAGACAACGGATGGGCATCATTTACCGTGCCAAATGCAGATACCGTAATTGTAAATCTGCGTGGAAAATCGCATGCCGGAGACCGCATTATCCGAGTGTTCAGAAATGAGGTGCTGGTAGAGACTTTTAACAATATAGATGAAGATACCTGCGTGATTTTCAGGGATATTGTCCAATCTGCCGACTCAGTTACCTACAAAATCACAGCAGGGGATTCCACTGCCGACAAGCCTGTGGTAATTTATGGGATTGAAGTATCCAAGTTTGTGGAAGACGGTATTTCTGCCAACTTTTTGACCGAATCGCACCGTATCTCCATTTGGCCCAATCCTGTGAAAGATATTTTGACCATTAATGCTAACGGTTTAAAAATTAAAAGCATGGAGATTTACAGTATGACTGGACAACACATAATCTCTTACAAGGATAACAATGGCAATACATCACAAATTAACACGAGCCACCTGCCTGAGGGCGCCTATCTGCTCAAAATCAATACTGACTCGCGTACACTGTTTTCCAAGTTTATTAAATTATAAATAGCGTAAATTTAAGTTGATAGTTAGGAACAGGCAGGTAATTACCTGCCTGTTCCTTTTTATGGTCTGCAAAAAGTAGCTGTTAAAATAAAATTGAATGCATTTGTCTTACGAATACGTCGTAATTAAAAAAAAAGTTGTACTTTTGCACCCCAAAATTTTAAACTAATATTGTAACCAAAACAGTTAAAAAACTATGTTGAATCAGTACGAAACCGTTTTCATTATGACGCCCGTTTTATCTGAAGAACAGATGAAGGAAACGGTAAAAAAATTTGAGAATATTCTCACCGAAAAAAAGGCGGAGATTATTCATCAAGAGAATTGGGGTTTGCGGAAATTAGAGTATCCGATTGCCAAAAAGACCTCGGGATTTTATCACCTTTTTGAATTTAAAGCAGAAGGCAGTGTGATAAAAGAGCTGGACATTCAATTTCGCCGCGACGAAAAAGTGATGCGATATTTGACCGTTGCACTTGATAAACATGCTATTGCTTACAGCGAAAAGAGACGCAGCTTGAAAAAAGCACCGAAAGAAAAAATAATTAACGAGTAAAGAAGGAGAATAAAATTATGGCACAACAAACCGATATTAAATATTTGACCCCAATTGCGGTTGATATTAAAAAGAAAAAATATTGTCGCTTTAAAAAGAATGGCATTAAATTTATTGACTATAAAGACGGTGAGTTTTTGAAGAAATTCGTAAACGAACAGGGTCGTATCTTTCCCAGACGCTTGACCGGCACCTCGCTAAAATTTCAAAAGAAAGTGGCTCAAGCCGTAAAAAGGGCAAGACATTTGGCCTTGCTCCCCTTTGTAGCCGACAACTTAAAATCAAATCAATAATTTAGAGAGCAAATTTTATGGAAATAATATTAAAACAAGACGTACAGCATTTAGGTTACACTGATGACCTTGTAAAAGTTAAAAACGGTTATGCAAGAAATTATCTGATTCCTAAAGGATTAGCCATTTTAGCTACCGAATCCAATAAAAAAATGCTGGCCGAAACTTTGAGGCAGAGAGCTTTTAAGGCCGAAAAAATCAGAAAAGCAGCCGAATTGATGGCCGGCAAAATTGGAGATCTTACCGTTAAAATTTTAACCAAAGCATCTGAAAAAGGCACTATTTTTGGTTCCGTAAATACGATTGCCGTTGCCAATGCTTTAAAAGAACAGCACGATATTGACATTGACCGCAAGAAAATCTATCTGAAAGACGACCATATTAAAGAGTTGGGCAACTATCAGGCGCAAGTGAATTTGCATAAAGATTTCAAAGTTACCATCAATTTGGAAGTGATAGCAGAAGAATAATAAAACATTCCGCCATATTGGGCGAATGTTATTTTAAGAAAAAGGACGTCTAAAAAGGCGTCCTTTCTTTATGTTGCACAAGCCAAAGCCGGCAACGACAGGGTAAAATTATCCAAATACTTTTGCCCGTAAACAGTCTGCCCGTTGCCATTGGTAAGTATTAAACCGGAAAAGGCCTGCAAGGGTTCGCTGCTGCTAATGGTAAGTGCTCCCGAAGTGGGATTGGGATAGAGGAAAAGGAGGTCATCGGGAGTGTCGGCTGCACTTTTTATGTTCGACAATTCGCTTTTTTCATATTTTCATTTACTTATACCTCTATTGCCACTTTGTTGCTGTTGCCATTTCTCTCCGATTATAAACTGGCCAGAGGTTTTGCGGCCAAAGCGGTTACATTTATCAGCCTTATCTCCTATTCGATGTATCTGTTGCATATTACTGTACTGCATTTTATAACTTACGAAAATATGCCATGGAATAGATGGCTTGCCCACCCCCCGCTCCTGCCCGCATATCAATATATAACCTACTGGGGAGTAACAGTATTCTGTTCATGGTTACTTTATCGTTTTTGGGAAGTGAAGATGATGAATTTGCGGGATAAGATTAAGTAAAAAAGGGTTTCCGGATTTTCATTTTCAAATTTAAGCTAACGAATCCATAATTTTTAAAATTTCTAACGGGGAAGTTACCACACAGTGTGCTCCGGCGTCAAGAATTTCCTCTTTAGTACGGAATCCCCATAGTGCCCCTATAGCCATAACATTTGCATTTACAGCGGTTTGCATATCCACACCGGTGTCGCCTACATAAAGTGTTTCGCCTTTATCTACCTGCACAACTTCAAGAATGGCCTCCACCACTGCTGCATCGGGTTTGAGGGGAAACCCTGCGCGCTGTCCGAAACTTGCAGCAAATGGAATATCGGGAAAATAGTGTTTCAACAGCGGCTCAATAGCCTCATGCACCTTATTGGAGGCCACGGCTATCGCGATATGGTTATCGCGAAGCGCAGCCAGCAACTCAGGAATACCCTGATAGGGAGCAGTCAAATCAGCCTTGTGCTGCGCGTAATGGTCAAGAAATTCTTCTAAAAGTACACCCCTAAATTCGCGGTCGGTTTTGAGATGAGCAGGCAACATGCGTTCCAGCAATTTCGGAATGCCGTTGCCCACAAAATAGCGGTACTGGTCAGTGGTGTGCTCCGGCAGGTGGTATTTGCGCAACAGATAGTTGCAACTGCTAGCCAAATCGTCAATGGTGTTGAGCAAAGTGCCGTCCAAATCAAAAATTACAAGTTTTATCATTAGTCAAAAGGAGAAATAAAATTTTTAAAATCAATGCCTTGCAAATCTTTTTCAGATACAACGGGATTGTCAATACCCCAATCAATTTCCAACAGCGGGTCGTTATACGGAATGGTTACTTCGGCCTCTTTACAATACAATTGGGAACACTTATAGGCAAACAGCGTACCTTCTTCAAGTGCGATAAAACCGTGTGCAAAGCCACAGGGCAGAAAAAATTGCTTGAGGTTGTCGGCAGAGAGTAAAACCGAGATATGTTGCCCGTAAGTGGGGCTGCTTCGACGAATATCCACCGCCACATCAAGAACAGAACCCTGTAATACACGTACCAGTTTGGATTGCGCAAAAGGCGGCTTTTGAAAATGGAGGCCGCGCACCACGCCTTTTCTCGATTGCGATTGATTATCCTGCACAAACAGATCTGAAACTCCCGCTTCCGTCCATCTTTGCTGATTATACGATTCGAAAAAAACGCCGCGTTCATCCGTAAAAACATCCGGCGTAACGAGTAATAATCCTTTAATAGCAGTTTTTTCTATAATCATTAAAATCGTCAATTTTTCCTGATTGCAAAAGTACGGAAAAAACCGGCCCTGATTCAATATTATCGGAGAAAAAAAATAGTTGTATATTTGCAGGCTGAAAATTTAAAGTTAAAAAGATGAAATTTATTGTTTCTCGTGATGAAATTTATCGGAATTTAAGCATTGTTAGCGGTGTTTTGAGTTCTAATAATGTAATGCCCATTTTAGACAACTTTTTGTTTACTATTGTGGGAGAAACGCTAACTGTTACAGCTTCCGATTTGGATACGACTATGAGCGCCGTTATCAATTTATCGAATGCCGAAGGGGAAGGATCGGTAGCGGTACCTTCCAAAATTTTACTGGCTACGCTGAAAGATCTCCCCTCCACTCCTATTGTGTTCGCTATTGATGAAGAAACACAAGACATGACTTTTACTGCCGGCGAAGGTTTGTATGATACTCCCTGTTTCAACGGATCGGAGTTTCCACAAATTAAATCTATTGAAAATCCAAGTTTTTTCGATATTTCGGCTTCCGTACTGCAAAGAGCTATCAGCAAAACCATTTTTGCTACCGGAAACGATGAATTGAGGCCCAATATGATGGGTGTACTTTGCGAATTGTCGAGCGAATACATCGCTTTTGTAGCTACCGATGCCCATAAATTAGTTCGTTACCGCAACAATTCTATAAAAACCGATGATTTTGTGTCGTTTATTCTTCCCAAAAAGCCGTTGGCGCAACTTAAAAATGCTCTGAGCAATTCGAACGAAAATGTACATGTAGAGTATTCGGCAGATACGCATCATGTTCAATTTACCTTCGCCAACATTACGCTGTTTTCTTCGTTAAAAGAGGGAAAATATCCTAATTATGAAGCAGTTATTCCGAAAGAAAATCCAAATATATTTACTACTCCCTGCGAGGATTTTTTGAAAACTATGAAACGTGTGGGTAATTTTTCCAACAAATCCACATTCCAGGTACGCATGATTTTGAATGAAGAGTTGGTAAAAGTGAAAGCGGAAGATCTTGATTTTTCCAATAAAGCGGAAGAATCGGTAAATGGCAAATATAATGGAACGGCTATGGATATTGGCTTTAACTCGAAGTTTCTGTGCGAAATGCTCGACAATATGGATTCGGAAGAGATTCGGCTGGAGATGTCTGTTCCCAACCGGGCAGCTTTAATTTTACCGTCAGAAGAGTTTGACGCTACCGAATCGCTGTTGATGCTGATTATGCCAGTAATGTTAAATGATTAAAATATAGAATAGCGTTCGTTCTGTCGCTGCCCGCAAGGGGAGAGGAAAGTCCGGACAACATAGAGCGCCATACTTCCTAACAGGAAGGAACTTTACAAAAAGTTACAGCAAGTGCCACAGAAAAGAACCGCTCTGTAAAAGGAGTAAGGGTGAAAACGTAAGGTAAGAGCTTACGCTGCTTGCAGTGATGTAACGCAGGGGTAAACCTTATGGGTTGAAAGACCAAATAGACCGAGGCTTGAGGGCTGCTCGTCCGACTCGGAGGGTAGGTTGATAAAGGTTTAGGGTGACCTGAATCATAGATAAATGACAGAAGATTACAAAATCCGGCTTATAGAACGCTATTTTTTTTTATTTTTGGATGTTTGTGAACTTTATTTCAAAAAAATCATGTACCTTTGCTCTTGTTATGTTATAAATACATATAGTAGTAAACTAAAAAAATTAAAGTCATTAAACAGTGAAAATCAGATTATTAGAAGCATTTTCAAGATATATTGCTTATGCAACAACTTCCGATGAAAACTCAACAAGCTATCCAAGCACTGAATCGCAATTGGTTTTTGGAGATTTTTTAGCAGAAGAATTGAAGCAAATCGGCCTCACTGAAGTTGAGAAAGACCAATATGGTTATGTTACGGCCATTCTACCGGCCAACTGTTCGGAACCAAATCCTGTTATCGGCTTTATTGCTCACTTTGACACATCGCCAGATATGCCGGGCATTGCCAAGCCTGTAGTTGTTGAAAATTACAATGGCCAAGATATTATGCTTGATGCCGATTCGCAAACTGCACTAAGAGTTGCCGATTTTCCTGAACTACTTGATTATACGGGACAGACCCTTTTGGTTACCGATGGCAAAACTCTGCTGGGCGCAGACGATAAAGCAGGCATCGCCGAAATTGTGTGTGCTATGGAATACTTGATTCAACATCCTGAAATTAAGCATGGGAAGCTTAAAGTAGGGTTTACGCCCGATGAGGAAATTGGACAAGGAGTACTCCATTTTGATGTGGCCAAGTTCGGTTGTGACTATGCCTACACTGTAGATGGGGGGGCTATTGGAGAATTGGAATATGAGAACTTCAACGCCGCTGCTGTCGTCATCAAAGTGCAAGGACGCAATATTCATCCGGGCTATGCCAAAAATAAGATGGTCAATGCACAATTAATTGCCATGGAGTTTAACGCCATGTTGCCTGATTTTCAACGTCCCCAATATACTCAAGATTATGAGGGATTTTTTCTGCTGACCAAAATGGAGGGATGCGTCGAAAACAGTACTCTGCACTACATTATTCGCGACCACGACCACGCTAAATTCGAGTCTAAAAAGCAATTAATCAAAACAATAACGCAATTTCTCAACGACAAATACGGCGACAGGGTAACGTGTGCACTCAAAGACCAATATTACAACATGAGAAAAAAAATAGAACCTGTTTTGCATGTTGTTACACATGCCGAAGAAGCCATGCGCAAAGCCGGCATAGAGCCGAAAGTGATACCTATACGCGGAGGCACAGACGGCGCCAACCTCTCTTTCAAAGGCCTGCCCTGTCCCAATATTTTCGCTGGAGGCCACAATTTTCACGGCAAATATGAATACATACCTCTCGAATCAATGATAAAAGCGGTAGAAGTTATCGTGAACATAGCCAAACAGTAAATAACTGTCAGATATTGACTACCTCGAGCATCTCGAAAACAAGTACACTATCAGTACAGAACTCTTTATAACTCCGCTTTTTCATCGTTACCCTTCTCAAGCAAATTGCGGTTGCCATGAATGTAACAATTCCTGTTATTCGAGGTAGAATCTGTCATCCCGCCATTTTTCAGGATTATGAATAATGTAACCGGCAATGTTTTGATATGATTGTTCGTTTCGGATGATGTGTTCGTAATAGTTGCGTTGCCAAATCGAAAATCCCAATTGTTTTGTAATGCCAATTTTAAATCCGCGAATGATTGATCCGATTGTTCGGGATGTTCCGGGTAGGGGCGAAAAATTTTTCGCCCTTGAATTATCATTGTTACATGATTTGGGCGAAATTGTTTCGGAGGGCGAAATTGATGGGGACAAGGGCGAAAAAAATTTCGCCCCTACCAATTCAATGATACCGTGAACATGATTGGGCATAACAACATATTCGTGCAATATTGTATTCGGAAAATGTTGCGGAATTGCCAACCAGCATTGCCGGGCAATTTCGCCCCAATCGTTCAATATCATTTCCCCATTTTCGATTTTCCCGAAACGACATATTTTATCCTGACAACATATCGTAATAAAATACAATCCTGCCTGCGAATAATCATAGTCTTTCAGTCGAATGCTGCGGCGATGATGAATGTTTGGATTGTAGGGCATGATGTTTTAATTTTCTTCCCTATAATAGATTTTGCAGAATTTGTTATTATTATCTAATTTGACATATTATCCAATTTCTCTTTTAATCGAATTATAAAAGTTCCATATTCTGGTTTTATATCTTTTAAGGTTAAATTTTCTACAACTCTATTCTTTATGCTTTGTTTTAATTCTTTATTGTTCTTAGAGGCAGCTTCGATATTTTCTATTGCATTTTTAGAATTATTATATATAAAATCAATTGCTTTGTCTTTCACGCAATTAGTGATATGTTCTGAAGTAACAAAATCTTCCATTGTGGAAACATTATTAACTACGTCAGCATACGAGAGCCAGTTAGGTGCAAATTCCTTGTAATTTTTCTCAAATTCTTTTCGTTTATCTTTTGAAGGCTTATCCGAATCTGCAACAATTATAAACTTTTTATTTGCTAAAATCAATAATTGGACAAGAGTTTCAACACCAGAAATTCCACCTAAATATACAATACCTATATTTATAAAATCACTTGTTTTTTTATGAAAATCACAATACTTCTGGAATAATTCTTTATCCAACCACCCTTCAAAAATGATATTTTTTTCTTGTATAATTTCAAAAATACTCGTACCTATTGCTCGAAGTAATAACTCATTATTACTGAATTGTGCATTTTTATCTTGTTTGTTTGCTATTGTAATATCGTTTTTCTTTTCTACAATTAAATGTCTGTCAATACAATTAGCATCAATCATATATGGCGAATGAGTAGAATAAACTATCTTCGTTTTTTCGGCAATTTTCAATAATTCGTCTCTCAAATAACGCGCACTTGTTGGATATAAACTTTGGTCGGGTTCGTCTATTAAGATAATATCTCGTTCTCCGACTTTATTTGAGCGGGCTTGCGTAGAAAGTATTAGTAGAATGCTGATAAATTTTTTAAATCCATCACTTCTATCCTCGCAAGTGTATCTTGCTTTATTTGAAATTAAAATTGAGATTTTTTCTCCGTCTGGCAATAATTCAAGCGTTGTTTCTTTGAAATCTTGCCATATTTCTCTAAATGTTTTTGTGACTTCTTTTGAAATTTGGCCTAACAAGTTCCAATAACTTCCATCTTGTGATTTAGCATCTGTAAACTCTTGATTAATATTTTCGCGTTTGCAAAATGTGAAAATATTTTTTAATGGCGGGCAAGTTGATGGGTTATCTCGAAAAGTAGCAATAATTATACTATTTGGCAGTAAATACTTACCATTGTATTCCCAATAATGACAATTATATGGATTTTCCTCATATATTTCAATCATTACTTGATGTATGAATGCTTGTAAAGTTTGTAATGTTTGTTTAGTCCCCGTTGTTGTACTACTAAAAGAACTTCCATTAAGATAAATATCTCCTCCTAATTCAAAATCATTATTCTTATCTAGCCAATACTGATAACATATTTTTTTCCCATCTGCAATATTTATTGTAATAAGAAACTCATAAAAAGCATATTTTATAAATTCTCGCAATGTTTTACTATTGGCAAAAACAATATGCTCTGTATTCGCATATTTTTGTTGAAACCTGTTTAGTATTTCATCAAAATCTTTTTCTGATAATTTCAATATTGCTCGAATATAAAAACTTTTTATTTCTTCATTATCATTTTTTTTTCTTTTATCTTTGTCGGATACTTGATATTCGCCAAACACGGCAGCAATCGCCTTTAAGATATTACTTTTACCAGCCTCATTTTTACCAACTAAAATGAGACAATTATGGTCAAAAGTAATAGTTTGTGATTTTATTGACCTGAAATTTTCAATTTGTATTTCGGATAGCTGCATAATATTGTATTTTAATTAATATTCATCATATTTTTCTATCTCCTTTTCCACCATATCCTTAGCCTCGTCTAACAACCGTTTACTTTCCCTGCAAAGGTAAAAACTTTTTTCGACAAGTTCAGCAATTTGTTGTTGAGTTTCTATATCTATCAAAGGTATAACAAATTCGGAAATATCTTTAGGATAGATATATGGTTGAGCAGAAGCGCTTTTTCGTTTTTCAGCCTGTAATCTGCCCGCCGACGAATTTAATACGAAACCCAAATAAATCGGATTAATTTTCGATTTATCTGTACGAATAAGAGTTATAAAGCTACCGGGCATTATTGGTTCGTCAATCAGGTAATTATGACAGTATCCTATATTGGCGCCAACAGAATAGTAAAGGATGTCATTTTTACGGGCAACATATTTATCATTTTGTTTTGCAAATTCTTCAGAAGTAAACGGTTCCTCTGTTGCTTTTAAAAAAGAATAATCAATACTTTTGTCGCCAATCCATTTTTGGGAAAATACGCGGACAGTTCCATTCTCAATATACGGCGGCTGTTTACCGTGATTAATAAAAGTAACTAACCCCCGTAGCAGAGAATAGGGCTTTTGTTTTATTTTATCCTCTAATAAATCATATTTCGGCTGATAATATTCCGCATCCAGCCGTCCGGTTGCCAGAAACGATTCCTTGAAACTTTTGATATTTGTACCTGTCTGCGAAGGCTGGAAATCTTTCAGTCCAATCGTTTCCAGAAGCAATTCTTCGGCTTGTTGGTAAAGAGATTGTGATTGCTGTTTTTTTAGTTTGGAATCATATATAATACTATCAATTTTATCCTGGGAAATATCTGCAAAAACGGGAATAGGCATTTGTCTAACACGCCATAAAGCAATCCCTTGTTGTACCATTCCTGTTTGGTTTCTTGTAATCCAATCTTGTCCAATCTTTGAATTAATGTAAGTTGCTATAACTGTGTGT
>JAISAD010000147.1 GCA_031266895.1 Bacteroidales bacterium | reverse complement strand
TATTGTGGTTCTGTTTTCTACATTAGGGGCGCTTGTCGGGGCGCTCATCAATTACTGTCTGGCTGTTTTTTTAGGCCGTCCCGCCATCTACTGGTTTGCCGATAGCAGGGCTGGACATCTCCTGATGCTGAATGGCGCAAAAATTAAAAAGGCTGAAGATTATTTTATAGCGCATGGCATCAGTTCTACGCTGATTGGGCGTTTAGTGCCGGTAATCCGCCAGCTGATTTCCATTCCGGCCGGGTTAGCCAAAATGAAGATGGTTCTTTTTATTGCGTTTACCACTTTGGGCGCATTTATTTGGAATGTTATACTCGCGCTGCTCGGTTATGCTGCTCACGGACAAAAAGATTTGATTGATCGCTACAGCCACGAAATCTCATGGGGACTGCTCGGATTGGGAATTTTGTTTGTGGGGTATCTGGTCATTAAGGGCGTGCGAAAGAGAAAAATTGCAAAATAGGAAAAATGTGTCATTTTTACAGAGGTTTGCTGTATTTTTGCACCCGAGTAATTAATTGAGGTTTCATAAAAAATAAATTAGGAGAAAACTTTGAGTTGAATTCAACAAATGGAGAAGCAAGAATCACAGTGGATGCCAGAGACTATTCATCAAATGAGATTAGTTCGAAAAACCAGAGGAGTAGAAAAAACGCATTATCATTGTTAGGCACAGTCATTGCGTTAATATTTGTTTTTGCTGCTTGTAATAAGAGCGATATAAATAATAAACAGTTAATGCAAGAATCTATAGCAGAAGATTTCAGCAAACAACCTTATACATATTTGCAAAATAAGTATATTGATTTAGTGCTTGCTTACGAGTTGCAAAAACAAGAAAAAGAATACGATCCTGAAAAAATTTCATATGAAGAAAAATTAGGAATTATACTTCTCCTTGATTCGACAATAGAAGAAGAAACAAAAGAAGATATTTATTTTCATGAAAATTTAGAGAGAGAATTGATAACTGAAATTAACAGCCATCCGTATATTCAAAAATTTGTTGCAGGGTTCGCTTTAAAAGAAAATTATGATGAAAACGATATAATGATTTATACAGATTATTCAGATTGTGATGATGCGATTTCAAAATTTGAAATTTTGAGATACTACGAAAATGGTGTTGATATTATTGATCACTACTTGAAACGTAATGATTTAACAGGAGATGAAGAATGGAATTTACCCCCTGTTGAAAACTCCATACAAAAAACGGTAAGATATACGCTACATTTAAAGTGGGGGAATAAGATTGAATATATGTGGAACACTTCATCTTCAACTGTTAGAACAAATGTTCGTTTAGCTATGGCGGATTGGAGAGTGGCAGCAAATAACAAAATTTCATTTTCTGAAATAACTAAAAATGTAAAATGGAATAAAACCTGTTGGATTATGGGGTGGAAATATTTTTTGCGAATATGTTCGGTAACCTCAGGAAATTTCGATGGACGTTCCACTATTGGCAAGGTTCCGTGGGCTAATATGGATTTTAAAAACAATACTACGTCTGCAAGAACGTACAGGCACGAATTGGGGCATGCCTTAGGTTTGTATCACGAACATCAAAGATCGGATAGAGATAATTATATAAAGTACAATTCTAACAATGTACAGACAGGGCAAGGAAGTCAATTTAGTAAAATGACAGCAGGTTCGTATAATTATTATGGCTCTACATTTGATTTTAATTCCATTATGCTTTATAGTTCGTTTGCTTATAGTAAAAATGGAAATGCTACACTAACAAAAAAAGATGGTGCGACTTGGTCTGCACCGACATCTATTTCTGCAACAGACAAAAATGTTATTAGGCAAATATATAATTAAAACTTAAAATCATGAAATACATTATCAACCTTTTTATAGTTGCTGCAGTTGTAACTATTTGCTTAACCGCTTGCGATAAAGACTCTTATTTTAATTATGTTGTTGAGGGAAGAGTTATTGACAAAATAACAAGAGAGCCCGTCAGTGACATAATGGTTTCATTTTTGAGATATGACGATTTAGTATCGCAAAAAAAAAAGGCACAAAAACTTTCGCCGCCTGAGTACGATGGTTGGTCAGATGAAAATGGAAAGTTCTGTACACATCTAACAGTCCCAGGCTCTCTAATTTATTTTTATAGTTATAAAAGTGGTTTATACAAAGACACAACTATTTCAGTAAATTTTTCAAATGTACCTTTATCGGGAACGCCACACAAAAACTATAAAGGTGATTATGTTTTAAACATTGGAGATATTGAGTTAGAAAAACAGGATACTCACATTAATTAACCCTTTGCTATTCAATAAACTATTCGGTCTTTGCAGCGAAAAAAGTGGACAGAACGACAAGCTGCACAAAAAAACGGCAGCACAATATTGATGCCCGCTGACAAAAATATTGCGGTTATAAAGATCATATCAAACATTTAAGAATAAAGTAGGTAGATTTCTGGAAAGATGTGTCATTTTTATAGAAATTTGTTGTACTTTTGCACCCGGTTTTGAGCAGATAAGCAAAAACTGCACATATTGAATTAAAAAATAAGTTATCATCTAAAAAAACAAAATTATGTTTACAAAACAAAAATTAGCTATTTCTATTGTATTCATGCTTATATTAGGATTATTTTCAATATCAAATATTTATGCAATAGATATAGCGGCGAGCAAAATAACCATAGGGACAGGCGGAGGAGTTAAGCATTTTTATCTTACTTCTAGCGAAGCATGGACAGCATCTACGGAACAGGAGTGGATAAGCGTGAGTCCGTCAAGTGGCACGGGAAGCCCAAATAAAACAACCATTACGGTTACTGTACAGGCAGGCGCTGCAATAGACAGCGGGATTATCACTTTTACCTATGGCAGAATTTCTGTTGATGTGCAAGTATCTCGCGTGGATACGAATAATTATTGGCACGACGGTGATTTGCTCACCACTTATCAAAGTCCGGGGCTGCCTGACAGTTTAAAGCCTATTGCTATAGTGATAGTTGGAGATGGCTGGGATTTGAGTGATCTGAAACACGATGGCCTTTTTGAACAGTATGCACGAGCCTGGACTGATTGGTTTTTTGAGTTTGACGTGGTAAGGGACATGAAATCCTATTTTAATGTTTATGCTTATGTGGCAGAATCAGAGCAGCGTGGCATTAACGGTTTTGCCAAATTCGGCACCCTTGCAGGTGTAGCAGGGCCGGACAGGAATCGCATGGCAGAACTTTCTACTTTAGCTATTCAGGAAGTTTACCCCGATGTGTCCGAACTTGTATTTGTGAATATGGCTAACGGCGCTATTGGAGGATGGAATTATGGTGCCTATAACCCTGCCTTGCCGAATAGCCATTGTCAATTTGCCGACTATTCCAACCCTTCTATGGAGTCTCACGACTATCCGTGGTTTAATCACGAATTTATTGGACATAATGTAGCTCACATGCCTGATTTTTACTATATTAACAGAGAGGCAGATTGGAATGGAGCAATGGAAGCATATACCTTCCCCTTCAGATCGGGAACCCGTCCCCAGTATTGCACTGACGGCTATGATATGAGTGCTGATAATGTATATAGCTGGCTCTATAGCGAATGGGATAAGGGATACTATTGGATGTGTGATTATGAAACAGATCCGGCAGCAGTGTTATGGAAAGATTTTATAGGCAAGCCGGGTTATAATAATGTAGGTATTTACGGGGGACAAACCTTAGGCTCTGCTCAAATTACGGGATTCAAGCAGCCCGAAGAAGGCAATAATATGATGAACAACCACTACAGCCAGCCTGATGTTGGCACTCGCTTCTGGGTGTGGAACAAAATTAAGGAACGCGCCGGAGTAACCTCTTCCCCTTGCCTCCTGTCAAATCCCGACTCTGCGCATCCTCGCTCCCTTTATAATTTTATGCTTTGGGATGCCGAACACAGCTATAACGACGATGGCGATTTCTATAATCCTTCCGATGTTCCTGCCGTATTGACGGCAGAATATTGGATACAGCATGATTTGCTGCCGGGAGATAATTGGATCGGAAGGGCAACAATTACTTTCGACAATGCCACATCGGCCATTACAGTGAAATGGGGTGATAGCTTTTTAACGGAAAATAGCGACTATGCCATAACTGCATCCGATAACGGAAACTATAAAATCATAACCGGCACTGGAAACTACTTCGGCACAGTAAGAGTGCGGCTTTTTTCAACAGTGGTCTATTACGGCAACGGACATACCGGAAACATGCTGCCGGCAGACACCGTGCCGCATGTTTCGGGTGAAATGGTTACGGTTAAGTTTACGCCCGCGCCAACCAAAACCAGCAGCACCTTTGCCGGCTGGGCAAGAACAGACACTGCCTCTGTGGCCGAATATGTCTCCTCAGGCAATGCTTCCGTAATAATGCCCCCGTCAGGCGATGTTTCGCTTTATGCGGTGTGGATTTACAATGGCCTGTTTCCGACAGATCAAAATTGGCATGTAGTCACGAATGGCGATTCTTACGATAGCAGCATCGGAATGGTTATAGACGGCAATCACGGCACCCGCTGGCACTCTATCCCCCCCCACTGGAGCACGGACGATTTGAGCAAGTCTTTCCCGCATTATATCATAGTTGACATGCTGCATGCCTGTTTTGTGGATTCTCTGGTTATAGTACCGCCTTCCGATGGAGGCCGCTGGACGGATGTTTCTGTCTATATGACTAATAACACCATAGATATGACGGAAGCCAACCTTCCAGAAGTCGATGCCGCACATGGCGGCATTCCTGCCATTTGGGAAGCTCCTAAAGCATACTTGCCGAATTGCGATGACTCCGGGCCTGTTTCCCTGAATTTTACAACAAATAATTTCTGCCGCTATCTTATTGCAGTCTTTGCCGGTTCACAAGACGGTGCCAATCCTCATGTAAAAGTTGCCGAACTGGAAATTTTTCATCATGATTCTATTATCCATGCTGACGGAATTGCCCTTAACTACTCTTCTCTTGCTAAGCATACGGAATCAGACACCACAAGCCTTGTGGCCACTGTCACTCCGGGCAATGCCTCTAATAAAATGGTGAGCTGGTTATCAGCCAATCCTGCAGTAGCTGCGGTTAATGATATTGGAAAAGTCAATTTTACAGGAAAAGGCACAACAGCCATCATAGCCACTACATTCGACGGTGGATATAGCGATACCTGTAATGTTGTTGTGTATCAAAATGTAGCAAGCGTTTCCCTTTATCCCGAAGCGCCCGCTGTAGCTCTTGACAATACCCTTCAATTATCCGCCATTGTTTATCCGAGCGATGCAAGCATAAAAAGCATAGTGTTTAGCAGCGGCAATGAAAATATTGCCACAGTAGATGCAAGTACCGGACTGCTTACGGCTCACGCCGAAGGACAGGCTAATATAAAAGTAGAAGTTACAGATAGTTTGAATAATACTGTTGAAAATGCCTGTGTAGTAACAGTAGCAAAAACTGCCATAAATGAAATGGAAGGAACATCTCCTTGTATCTATCCTAATCCTGCTTCCGGTCAATTGCGAATTAGTAATTACGAATTACAGGGAGGAGAAATTGTAAAAATCTTTAACGTTATGGGGCAGGCCGTAGAAACGTACAGTCAGGCAGTTTCACATGACGGCGCAATAACTCTTGACGTGTCCACTTTGCCTTCCGGAATTTACGTATTGAAAATCGGCAATTATAAGGGGAAATTTGTAAAAGAATAATTTTGCCGCATTCCCCACACAGCAGGGAAAAAAGCAGGCTTAAGGAGAGCGATGAATTTCCATCGTGACGGAAGTAAATTTCCATAGTGACGGAAGTTTTGCTGCGTCACTATGAAAAAATATTTCCATCGTGATGGAAATTTACGTGCATCACTATGGAAATTCATCGCTATCTAAGAGAAAATAAAAACAGATTGAAGCAGTAAATGGAATATTAAAAGAAGAGCCTGAGAGGCATCAAGTTCGAGGAAAGCAAGTAGAGAAATTGAAAGCTGCAGGCAGCCTTCCTTACCTTGCCTTTTTAATCATAAAATCGCCAGGCAATTCCAATAGTAATATTCAAATTGCTGATGCTTTTCATGGGATACGCCGGTGTAGTATAATAGCGGTCGCTCAATAAGTCGGAGAGCAGGTTGCCGCCGCGCACGTAAAAGGCAATGCGCTGCACTTGCAGGCTTAAGTTAACATCAAAGTAGAGAAAATTGCCGACCCTGTAACGCTCCTGCCAGTAAAACTGGTGAAATGCAGGATTATAGCCTTCGGCAAAATAGGGCGTGTTGTACATCAAATCCGTGCCAATCTGCACCTTTAGCTTTCGGGCAAAAAAGCTAAACATGTAAAAGATAGAGACTTTACCGGCAAAAAGAGGCACCTGCACATACTTGTTGCTGGCATATTGCAGGTACATATTGGTGATGAATCCGAATCCCTTTATGCGCAATGGAGCATAAAGATGCAGCTGCAGGATGCTTGTATATTTGGAGTTGACCAGAGGCTTCATGTCGCTGCCCCACAGCACGCGATTGTGCTCCATAAAATAGTTGAAGCGGACAGAGTAGCGGCCATAGTTCCAGTAAGCGCTCAGTTTCAGGAAATTCTGCTTTTTAAAATTGCTGTCCCACTGCCCGAAAGAGGTACGCAGCGAGTCGGAATAGGTTTGAAAGCCGCCGTTTTTTGCCATAATAAAATCGGGTGAAACATAACCGTAGGAGGCAGCAAGTCCTAAATAGTGGCGCTTGCTGCGATTGAGCGACCATTCTATTTTTGTGGACATCAGCGCATCATTGCTGTTATACCCCATCAGCGAGTACGAAAACTGCCCGTAAATATCAATCGCCTTAAAGAGCCGAATGTGCACGCGTGCAAAGGGCGTAACCATGTTCAACTTGTACGAAGGGTAGATGTTATTGATAAATTCGTGGGTTACGCCGGCATCAACATGCAGAAAATAGGCCTTGTCGGGCGTCTCCGTAAATGGCCGGTAAGACGACCATTGCAGGCTGTTGCGGATGTTGTAGTATTGCAATGACATGGCTAACGTGTCGGATAATGTGTCGGTCATGGAAGCCAGGCAGTAGCTGTAATAGTTTGTATCTATTAAATAGTCAATGTAATTTGATTTTAAGTGCTGGAATTGAAAGGTGTGCAGAATTGTGCCGAAGTAGCGCTTGTTCCTGTTTTGCAAATTGACATAGTGCTGAAAGAGGGCATCGTTAGACACGATTTTACTGGACCCGTAGTTGGAATTGACACGATAGAGCTTGGTGGTGCTTTGCTGCTGCATGGGAGAGTTCGAATAATCGGCCAATCCTCCATTTTCATTAAGTGTGAGCCTGTTGAAGATATAGCTTGCCCGGAAGCCGTACCATCCGGAAGGGATTTCGTAGTGAACCAGGACATCGGCTATCATATTGGCGGCATTCTGGTTTGTGTAGTCGCCAGGGTTGGTATAGCCATGCAGATTGACTGCAACAGTAGCGCCGCGTATGTATTGCGCATGTGTAGCCTGAAACTCATGCTCTTGCCTGAATCCGAAATTATAGGCCAGTTTAGTATAAACGTTTTTTAATTTATAGAAATGCAGATCTTTCTGCTGCCTGAAGAGCAGGGGATAGGGAAGCGTAATCAGCGAAAAGCCGTATTGATTCTCCCTTTGGTAAATCATGGATTGATGCGCCTGGCCAAAGCTGCCTAATGACTGGTAGATGTTTTCAGTATATAATTGGGGATCAGAATAGTGAACACCCATCACATTTAAGGTGTCTATGGATTCGTATTGCATTTCAGCAGTGAATTGCGGTGCAATGGGCGCATAAAAAACCGGCATGAAAAGCGGCGATATTGCAGTCGAATCAGCCGTTTTAGGGTGCTCTTCCTGTGCATAACCGCTATTTATTCCCCACATTAAAAGCGATATAAGGATGTAACAGACTATTTTAAAGGAGGTTGCAATATTTGTCATTCATGAAGAAAATAAAGGCGAAATTACATTTTTTTTTGATATGCATTGGATGCCGCTTCTTACTTGTGCTCGAAAAAATGCAGCACGCACTTGGATTGTGACAGCAACAGCGCTGGAATAGAATGTGTTAATCTTTAAACAATGCTACTATTGGGGATAAAAAAAATAATTATCCCAAAATATGGTGATTTTTTGACGGTGGTGATTATTCTATTTTTGCAGCCATTTTTTTAAATAAAAAATCAAGAAATGAAGCACAAAACGATAAAGCTGATTTGCCTGCTGGCAGGTCTTGTCACAGCCCTTGGTGTTTTGGCATTTTTGTTTATCCGCACCAGTCAGACAAGAATTGCCATGGTAAACTTTCCCAATTTTCAGTACGCTAAGATGGTAAAGTCCAATGATAACGATTTTATCAAGTTAGCACAGCTTGGCATTGACGATTTTGACCGGCTCAAGCACTATGACGCTGTTTTTATTTTCGGAATGGGAATTCGCATGACCGATGATCACCGGGCTCTCCTCAGGCAATTGCAGGAAAAGGGTACTCTTATCTATACGGCGGCAGCTACCGACCCTGCCAATAAGATTTCTACATTGGATTCCGCACAGGAGAAAAAGGTCTCCGCTTACACAGGCAATGGAGGCGCTCAAAATTACCGCAACCTGTTCAACTATGTTCGTAAGGATTTGTTGAAATGCAGGTTCTTTAATCACCCCGTATCCGACCCTGTTGAGGTAAGTTCGGATATGCTGTTTCATTTGGAAGAGGAGAAAGTGTATAATTCGGTAGAAGAGTTTGAAATTTACTACAGGCAAAACCATTACTATAAGGAAAATGCTCCCAAGGTAGCTATTATCTGCGGGATGACCGGACCTTTTGACGCCAATAAGGACTATCTGGATTCGTTAATTATCAGTCTGGAAAAGCAGCATCTGAATGTTTACCCCATATCGAGTGTTTTAAGGCGCATGGAATTTCTCGAGGCAATTGCTCCGGATGCTGTTGTTTACCTGCCGCATGGACGCTTATTGATGGGGCAGGGAGACAGGGGAGTGCAATGGCTCAGGGAGCGCAACATTCCTATGTTTTGCCCGCTGACTCTGCATGTTACTTACGACCAGTGGATGGATAGCAAACAGGGGATGACAGGGGGCTTTTTAAGTCAAAGCGTTGTCATGCCCGAACTGGATGGAGGAATATTGCCCTTTGCGCTTATTACGCAGGTAACCGATAATGAGGGCCTGTATTTCTTTAAAGCCGTCCCCCAGCGTTTGCAGCGGTTTTCCGGCATTGTGGCAAATTATTTAGCCCTGAAAAAGAAAGCTAATAAGGATAAGCGTGTTGCTATCTATTACTATAAGGGCGCAGGAAATAATGCAATGACGGCTTTTGGACTGGATGTGCTTCCATCGCTTTACAATTTCTTGAAAAGCCTGCGGGAGAGCGGCTATGATGTTCAAAACCTGCCTGCAAGCATAAAAGAGTTTGAGGCACTGATTATGCAGCAGGGTGCCGTCTTTAACAGTTATGCGCAGGGAAACATTCATCGCTATCTGCAATCCGGCCATCCGGCATTGATACCGGCCGGGGAGTATGACTTATGGCTACAAAACAGCCTTCTCCCTGAGCAGTACAGCGAATTGGCGGCAAAACACGGAAAAGCTCCGGGAAAATATTTTACCGCCATTCATGACGGGCAGGAGTCTATAGCCGTTACCCGCATCGAATTGGGAAACATCACGCTTTTGCCTCAGCCTGTTCAGGGAACAGGAGAAAATACGTTTGCTGCCGTGCATGGAGACAATCCTGTTCCGCCGCATCATTATATTGCCTCCTACTTTTGGGTGCAAAACAGGTTTAAGGCAGACGCTATGATTCATTTTGGCACGCATGGATCGCTGGAGTTTATTCCCGGCAAGCAGGTTGCGCTCTCTTCTGCCGACTGGACAGATGTGCTGACGGGCGAAATTCCCCATTTTTACTATTACACTATTGCCGATGTGGGAGAAGCCATTATTGCCAAGCGACGCAGCTATGCCGTTACGGTTACCCATCTCTGTCCGCCGTTTATGGAAACGGGTTTACGCGACAGGGTAACCGATTTACAGCAGGATATCCGTAAGTATTTGGAAGCATCGACCCCGAGCAAGGCGCAAAATCTGAAAATAAAAATGCAGGTCATCAATATGGGATTGCACCGCGACCTGAAGTTGGATAGTGTGCCGACTCAGCCTTACAGCGAGGAGGAGATGATGCGGATAGACAATTTTGCAGAGGAGCTTTGTAACGAAAAAATATCAGGAGGAATATATACTTTGGGAGTTCCGTTTAGCGAAGCCAAAATAGGCTCTTCGGTCGAATTAATGAGTACCGACCCCATAGCTTACAGCCTGGCGGCACTGGATAAGCTCAAAGGCAGGATAAGCCAAAAGCAGCTTGAAAATCAATCTTACTTTCATGCGCATTACTACACGCCGGCCCGCAATGCAGTCAAAAAACTGCTGGCAAATCCTTTGCCGGATGTTAATAATATATTGACAGCTTTGGGGGTTTCTCCAAATGATATGGCTAAAGCTAAGGAGATTGAAGAACAAATGCAGCCCCCGGTGCATCGCATGATGGCTGCCATGTTTGAGCAGGCAACGGCACAAAAGGGAAAGCATCCCGGCATGATGCCTAAAAATGGAGAGATGCCCGATTTTGTTAAAGAAAGAATAGCCCGGCGGAAAGAGCAGGAGCAGAAGGCGCAGGATAAAGAGATTGACGCTATGGCAAAAGAGCAGCAAAAGCGTGCAATTCCCAGGGAAGAACAGGAGTTTGCACGGGCAATCCTGGCCATAGAAACTACCGTCAGAAATGTGCATCATTATCGGACTGCCCTGCGGGAAAGTCCTGGAGGAGAGATCAGGGCAATGCTGCGCGCACTTAATGGAGAATATGTATCTCCTACGCCCGGAGGCGATTTTATTGCCTCGCCCAACACGCTTCCTGCCGGAAGAAATTTATATGCCATCAATGCGGAAGCAACCCCTACGCCGCAGGCATGGGAAAAGGGAGTAAGCCTGGGGAAGGCATTACTGGACGATTATCTCAAAAATCATCAGGGCAAATATCCGCAAAAAATAAGCTTTACGCTCTGGTCGGGAAGCTTTATTGAGAGCGAAGGGGCTACTATGGCTCAGATTTTATACTTATTGGGGGTAGAACCGATTCGCGACCAGTTTAATCGCGTGCTTGATATTCGCTTGATTCCTCAATCGGAACTTAATCGTCCCCGCATTGATGTTGTGGTGCAAACATCGGGACAGCTTCGCGATTTGGCGGCATCGCGCCTTTCGTTATTGCAAAAGGCCGTTGATTTGGCAGCCAGTGCATCTGACAATGGCGAAAATTATGTAGCTTTCGGAAAGGAAAATGCGGAACGGATGATGCTTCAAAAGGGATTTTCGCCCAAAGAGGCGCGCGAATTGTCCACCATACGGATTTTCGGAGGCATAAACGGCATGTCCGGAACCGGAATTACGGCTATGGTCGAAAGTGGCGACAGATGGGAAAAAGAGGCTGAGATAGCGCAAACTTATCTTAATAACATGGGAGCAGCCTACGGCAGCGAGCAGCAGTGGGGCAACTTTAAAGAGGGGGTTTTTGAAGCGGCCCTGCAAAATGCGGATGTAGTGGTGCAACCGCGCCAAAGCAATACGTGGGGAGCATTGAGCCTTGATCATGTGTATGAATTTATGGGCGGACTCAATCTTGCCATACGCCATGTAACGGGAAAAGATCCGGAAGCCTATTTCAATGATTTGCGCAATCACTACCATGTCCGCATTCAGGATTTGAAAACCGCCGTTGGAGTCGAATCCCGTACCACGATTTTCAATCCTGCCTATATTAAGGAACAGATGACGGGCGCAAGCTCGGCCAGCGGATTTGCTGATGTTATCCGAAATACATACGGCTGGAATGTCATGAAGCCCAATGTTATCGATAATGAACTCTGGAATGAAGTATATGATACGTACATAAAAGATAAATATAATTTGCAGATTCGCCGTTTTTTTGAAAGCGAAAGCCCTGCAGCCTTGCAGGAAATCACAGCGGTGATGATGGAGACCTATCGCAAAGGATACTGGAAAGCTTCCACAGAGCAAATTGATGCTTTGGCCGGCTTGCATGCCGAACTGGTAGAAAAGTATGAAGCGGGCTGTAGCGGATTTGTTTGCAATAATCCGAAACTGCAAAGCCTGATAACTCAGCGCCTGCCACAGGAACAGCAGCGCAGCTATGCCTCTAAAATTGCGCAGGCACGCGATGTTTCTTCCGACGGCAAGGGCATTATGCTGGAAAAGGAAACCCTGAACGAACAGCCGGAAACAACAGCAATCAATACCCTTCGTACGGCACTGATTGCTTTTGGAATCATTGCGCTGATTGTGATTTTGTTGTTTATTATCCGCAAGCGCAAATAAAAACGTGGATACGGTTTTGATGTTTATTTCAATATTTTGCCTGTTCAAAAGCATCACCATGAACAGCCTGTTGCCGCGCATGTGGCAGCGGCTTGTGTTCGGACTGCTCTGCGTGATTACCGTTTGGCTTGCCTATCCTTATGCCATTGACACCAACAAAATCAATATAGAAAACAGCCTGATGCAACAGGAAAACATGTCGAACATCACGCTGGTGCTTGTTTTGGACATTCTGATGACCGTTGGCTTTTGCAGAGTCGTTTTGGCAAGGCAGAATCGGCAGCATGTAAAAAAAAGCATGAGATTTACGGGATACATTCCCTCATTGCTTATTTTTCCTGTCATTTTCTACTTGCAGGTTAATTTGTCATTTTTATTTGTCGGCATGTCGTTTCTTATGCTTACGGTTGTCTATTCCATTTTTATTTTTCTGCTTGTCTTTCTCGGAAGCTGTCTTGTCAAACAACTGTTTTCTTCAGTAGCCATGCGCATGGAATTGCTTATTGTATTTTCGGCTTTACTGTTTGCATTAATTATATGCTGTACGGTTTTTCATCCCACTGCAAGAATCTTTGCACAGGCACAAAGCGTCAATTTTCAGGAATTAATCATTTCGGGCATCGTTATAATCAGCCTCTTTTTAACAGGCATTATTGCGCCTAAAATTTATCATTATATCAAAAAATAGTTATTTTATGGAATATGTATCAAACTTAATGTTTTGGATTTCTAACGGTCTGCTCATTCCTGTTATTGTCGGCTTGCTGTTCTTTTTTATCAAGTCTGTTTTTATGCTGGGCGGATTGTTTAACAAGTATCAGCAACGCAATAAGCAGTCTGCCGTTTTGAAAAAAATCCCCGACCTGAACAGGGAAAATGTAGCAGAATGGAAGTCCGTTTTATCAACAGTTCCTCCAACAAAATTTACAGCAACCTGCTCGCAGCTTTTTAATCAAAAGGCCAGCGAAGCGCACCGCGTGCGACAAATTGCAGAATTTGAAATCGAATCGGACAGGGAGATCGGAAAGTCAAAAACCTTGACCAAGTTTGGCCCTGTTTTAGGGCTTATGGGTACGCTAATCCCTATGGGACCTGCTTTGGTGGGGCTTTCTACCGGAGATATTGGCTCTATGGCCTACAATATGCAGGTAGCTTTTGCCACCACGGTGTTGGGACTTTTTGCAGGGGCTGTTGGTTTTATTCTCGTGCAAACTCAGCAGAGATGGCTTATGACCGATTTAACCAATCTTGATTTTATTTCCGACCTGTTATCTCAATCTCAAAACAAAGCAACATGGCTGTCAGACGAAGAATAAAAAAGGAAGATAACACCGACCCAATGGGTCTGGTTTCCAATCTTTTTGATGTGGCAATGGTTTTTGCCGTAGCCTTAATGGTGGCGCTGGTAACAAAATTTAACATGACAGAGGTCTTTTCAAAGGAAGATTATACTGTTGTCAAAAATCCGGGCACAGACAAAATGGTTATTATTACCAAAAAAGGGGAACAGATTACACAATACTCTGCCAGCGACCGGCAGGAAGAGGCCGCAGGACAGCGCAGTAAGAGAGTAGGCATTGCCTATGAATTGGAAAGTGGTGAAATAGTTTACATTCCCGAATAGAAAGTAGAAATCTATTTCAATAAAAGGGGCACCCCTTTTGAGTAAAACGTTTAGACGTTTTGGGTGGTATGATTACAGATTTGATATACAACAAGTTATAAAAGCAAAATTGAGGCTTAATCGAACAATTGGGGAGCATCAGGCAATTTCAACTTTCCCAGATGCTGGTAAGCCGCTGTGGTGGCTTCGCGTCCACGAGGGGTACGCATCAGATAGCCCTCCTGAATAAGAAACGGCTCATACACCTCTTCAATAGTACCTGCATCTTCGCTCACTGCGGTAGCAATGGTAGTCAAACCCACTGGTCCACCTTTGAATTTGTCAATAATAGTAGCCAAAATTTTATTATCCATCTCATCCAGTCCGTGCTTATCCACATTCAATGCAGCTAATGCTATCTGTGTAATATCGTAGGTAATAGTGCCATCGCCCTTTATTTGAGCAAAATCACGCACACGGCGCAACAGCAAATTGGCAATGCGGGGAGTGCCTCTGCTTCGTCTGGCTATTTCAAAAGCGGCATTTTCATGAATTTCGATTTTGAGGATAAGTGCTGCCCGCTTAATGATTTTTGAAAGCGTTTCGGCATCATAATATTGCAACCTCAAATTGATGCCAAAGCGGGAGCGCAGCGGTGCGGTAAGTAATCCCGATCGCGTGGTAGCCCCCACCAGCGTAAAGGGATTGAGCGAAATCTGCACACTGCGCGCATTAGGACCGGAATCAATCATAATGTCTATCTTGTAGTCTTCCATAGCCGAATAAAGATACTCCTCTACTACCGGCGACAAGCGGTGGATTTCATCAATAAAGAGCACATCGTTAGGGTCAAGATTGGTAAGCAATCCGGCTAATTCGCCAGGCTTGTCAATTACGGGTCCCGAAGTTACTTTAACGCTCACACCCATTTCGTTGGCGATAATGTGCGACAGTGTGGTTTTACCCAGGCCCGGAGGCCCATGCAGCAACACGTGGTCTAACGCCTCGCTGCGCCCTTTAGCCGCTTCTACAAACACTATTATGTTGGAAATCACCTGTTCCTGACCGTAAAAGTTGCTGAAATCGGAGGGCCTAATTGTTTTTTCAAACTCTTTTTCTGCCGCCGACAGTCTTGACTGCGATGGATTTAAATAGTCGTTCATGGCTGCTTTTTAATTTTATCTAATCGGCTCAATCCATTGATAACCGGTTTGCAATCAGGGTCAAGCTGCTGCGCATAGCGATAATCCTGGCGGGCATAATCATACTCTTTTTTCTCTTCAAAGGCAATAGCTCGATTGACAACTGCGGTTATAAAGGTGGAATCTATTTCTATAACCCTGGAAAACATGGCAATAGCTTCGTCATAACGGCTCTCTTTTACCAAATAGATATAGCCCAGATTATTGAGTGCCGGCATATAATCGGGATCAATATTCAACAGTACTTTATACTGTTCGATGGCACGCTCTGTGTCGCCCAAATCGTTGTAAAACTGTGCCAGATTAAAATTCACATTTTTGTTATTGGGTTCTACTTGCAGGGCATTTTGATAGTAGGTAATTCCCAGAGGATTGTGCTGTTGCTGGTAATACAGGCCCAATTCCAAATAGGCCTGTGTCTCTTTCGGATCCTGGTCAAGTACTAATTGCAGCATACGCAAATAGCCGGTGGTATCGCCCTGCTCTTTCAGGCATCTGGCACGGATAAGGTATGCTTTGGGATTGTGATTTTTCAATTTTACAGCTTCATCCAATGCAGTATTGCAATCGTCATACATCCCTAAAAGGTAGTAAAGTTCAGACAGTTTTAAGCGTGCCTCGTTGTTATTGGGATCCAGGGCAATGGCCTTTTGCAGCAATTCTTCCGCCTGGTCGGTTTCCCGCTGTGCAAAATAGAGGTCGGCAAAAAGCACGTGAAAACGGGCGTCATTAGCATTCAGCTTTACAGCGGTTCGGATGTCGTCTAGCGCCGGTTCTATCTGTTTATGATGATAGTAGTACGAAGCACGCAGGTAATAATACTCGGCATTGTCGGGATGCCTGTCAATCTGCTGACACAATTCCGCCAGCTCCTTATCCATATCGGCATAATTTTGCTTGGGGACATGCTTGCAGGCCGCAAAGCAGAAAATAAGGCCAAGAAATGCAAAAGTACGAAAGCGCGAAAGCGCGAAAAACGGGTTACTGTTCATAGTTTTATAGCTCATTTCAGTGTTTCGCGAACTTTAGCTTCTATTTCGTCTGCCAATTCGGGATTATCCAGCAGTAATTGTTTCACGGCATCACGTCCCTGTCCTAATTTGGTATCGCCATAGGAGAACCACGAACCGGCCTTTTTAACAATATTGCGCTCTACGCCAATATCAATAATTTCGCCCATTTTAGAAATGCCTTCCCCGAAAAGAATATCAAATTCGGCGTTTCTGAATGGGGGTGCCACTTTATTTTTAATCACTTTTACCTTTACACGATTGCCCGAAGCCAAATCGCCCTCTTTGATTTGCGATTGACGGCGAATGTCGAGGCGTACAGAGGCATAGAATTTCAGGGCATTTCCTCCTGTGGTAGTTTCGGGATTGCCAAACATAATGCCTATTTTTTCACGTAACTGGTTGATGAAGATACAACAGCATCCTGTTTTGCTGATAGTTGCCGTAAGCTTACGCAATGCCTGCGACATCAGGCGAGCTTGCAAGCCCATTTTCGAGTCTCCCATATCACCCTCAATTTCGCTTTTAGGAGTAAGGGCAGCCACCGAGTCAATGACAATAATATCAATAGCACCGGAACGAATAAGATTGTCCGCAATTTCAAGCGCCTGTTCGCCGTTATCGGGTTGCGACACCAGCAGGTCGGCAGTATTGACGCCTAATTTTTCTGCATAAAACCGGTCGAAAGCATGTTCAGCATCAATAAAAGCCGCAATGCCGCCCGCTTTTTGAGCTTCGGCAATGGCATGAATAGCTAATGTGGTTTTCCCTGACGATTCGGGGCCAAAAATCTCTATAACCCTGCCTTTTGGCAGTCCTCCCACGCCTAAAGCCGCATCCAGGCCAATAGAACCCGTTGATATTACCTCTATATTTTCAACCGGACTGTCGCCCAACTTCATAATAGCGCCCTTGCCAAAAGTCTTCTCCAGCTTTTCCAAAGTAGAATTCAGTACCTTTAGCTTTTCTGTGTTCGCTTTATTGTTTTCCATAATAAGTAGTTTTTATTAAATAATTTTAGCTGTTATAATGAGCTGCAAAAATACAAGTTTTTAGTTATCATATTCTCACCCGTTTTCCCTTGCGGACTTCTCCGGGCGAGGCATTAAATGCCTGCTGGCAGAAGTTGTTGAAATGGGAGGGAGAGGAGAAGCCCAAGTCAGTTGCTAATTGCGTGAAAGTTTTGCGGTTGCCAATGAGTGAGTGATACACCTGTTCGGTTTTTTTTTGATACATCCAGCGGTAAGGCGATTTGCCGAATATTCTGGTAAATTGCTTTTTAAAATCCGCCTGACTGTAATTCATGGTTTCGACCAAATTGTCAATAGTCCCAAACAGCCGGTAATTTTCAATAACCTTAATGGCAAAAATAATGTTGATGCTGAGGACTGGCGCAAGCAGTTTAGCCAGCTCTTTTTCCGAATAGTCGGAACTCAACAAATGGAAAAATTCCATTTGCTTCAGTTTTAAGTAATAAACGCAGGCAAATTCGTTCTCTTGAGCATATGCCAAATAGGCAAGATAGCGTTTGATACATTCGGAAGCCATGACAGGATATAAATCTTTCTGTTCCGCTTTGCGCTGCTCCATAACAGTTTTTATGATCTCGTCCGAAAAAGGTTCAAAATAGTTGATTTCGAGTGCTAAATTAAAAACAGTGAGCCGCAGTAGCTCTTTGGGTTTGATTATGACATTTATGCTGTGCGGTATGGCTAGAATCTGCTCTTTTTCCATAGCCACAGGGTTAAATCCGGGTAATTGCACGGTGCAGCATCCTTCTGTAATAATGATAATCTGTACGTGATTGGAATACAGCCTGAAATTAGTTCCTTTCGGCTGTTCAATGCAGTTGATTAAATCTTTATTTTTGTGATAAGTTAAACAGGAGTAGCATTCAGGTCTTGAGTTGACTGTTTTCATAATAAGGTTTAGTTAGGTTAATAATTAAAGCGGCTAATAATTCCAAAATTGGATTTAGGAAAAATTTACTGCAAAAATACGGAATATCTTTGTCCCTTTTGTTTTTTTTGTATCTTTGCCTCCTGATTTTACAGGAGAATGATGAAGAAGTTTCTAATGATTGTGATAAAATGGGGGCTAATTACCGCTGGTGCCTTAGCGCTTTTGGAGTTGATAAAATATTATGCTCGCATTATAGATTATCCTTTCCAAACAGTTTCCGTGCTGGTTTTTATTCTTGCCATGCTCGTATTGATATATCTCTGCATTAAGGAGATAAGAGACAGGATGTATGATGGACAAATTTCGTTTGCACGTGCTTTTTGCAGTGGTGCGCTTATGTTGCTGTCGGCTTCATTAGCGTTGTTTCCATACCTGATTGTGCAATATACATATATAGATAAGGATGCGGTTTCCGATATGAACAGGCGCAATTGGGAAGTTTTTAGCGCTGCACAGGGCAAGGATACTTTAAGTGCGGAAGAGCAGGCTGCCTTTTTTGAGCAGCTGGTTATTTGGAAAGACAGTGTGGTGAAAGGGATTAATGGGGCGCCGTTGCAGTATTCAACGGAGTTTCAAGAATCTGTAACTGTGGTTGTGGATTCGCTGCTCAACGAATTGCTGCCGGTAACAATGCATAAGTTGCAGGGAATAGATAGCCTGAAGCTGACTAATTTTACAGCAATGGCGCAAAAAGAGTGGATGAATACGGCAGCTGTTATGCTAAACGGCATGGCACAGTGGGAAAATGCGGATCTTTATGCCCGGCCGTTACGCGCTTCGGTACAGGCATTAAACGACAGCATGTCTCGTTTTGCGGTGATAGACCGCCGAATGGAACATCTCGAAAATAGTGTGCCGTACTATAAAACGCCCACAGCTGCGGCCCTTCGCTATGCCATTTTCTCGGTTTTGCTTTATGGCCTCTTTTTTACTATTTTTGTAGCGCTTTATCTTTATAGAAGAAAAACAGAAAAATAGAGGGATGTAACTTGTTGCACATCTCCGATAGAACATGTTGTTAAGAATAGAGAAATTATGGATATATCGCTGATTATACCACTGTTGAACGAAGCTAAGTCACTGCCGGAACTGGAGGCATGGATACGGAGCATAATGGAAAAACATCAATACAGTTATGAAATAGTGATGGTAGATGATGGTTCTACCGATAATTCGTGGCAGGAAATTGAACGGTTGCATGCCATAAATCCCCATGTAAAAGGAATTCGATTTAGAAGGAATTATGGCAAGTCGGCGGCGTTGAATACAGCATTTGATGCCGTTGGCGGAGATGTGGTAATTACCATGGATGCTGACCTGCAAGACTCCCCTGATGAAATTCCCGAATTATATGATATGATTGCAAAGCAGGGATTTGATATTGTTTCAGGCTGGAAAAAAGTACGCCATGATAATAAGGTAACCAAAAATATTCCCTCAAAGCTTTATAATTGGACTACGCGGCGCATTTCACACATTAAGCTGCACGACTTTAATTGCGGCTTGAAAGCCTATCGCAAGGAGGTGGTGAAGGCGATTGAGGTTTACGGTGAGATGCACCGGTTTATTCCTGTGATTGCCAAATGGGCAGGGTTTAGCAGGATAGGGGAGAAGGTGGTGCAGCACAGAAAGCGCAAATATGGAGAGTCGAAATTTGGATGGAGTCGCTTTATTAACGGTTTTTTAGATTTGCTGACTATCTCTTTTGTATCGAAGTTCGGCAAGAAACCGATGCACATTTTTGGCTTGTGGGGAACGCTCTTTTTCTTGCTGGGAGGAGGTATAACACTTTGGCTGCTAATACAAAAACTGATCAATCTCAGCCGTCATATAGAACATTTCAGGCAGGTAACCGACCAGCCGCTTTTTTACATCGCCCTGGTAGCCATGGTTTTTGGATTGCAGCTCTTTTTGGCCGGTTTTTTGGGCGAATTGGTTTCGCGCTCGTCCAACGATAGAAATAAATATCTGATTTCTGAATACCTGGGTATAAAATAGCGGGTAATATACTGATTTTAAAGTTATTTCTTATATTCCGTTAAGGCAAGGTTGATCCTTGCCTTAATGGTTTCAATATCCTCATGAGTCATGATTAAGGCAGGAACTATTCGCATGCTGGTGGGGCAAAAGAGAAACCAGTCTATGAAAAGGCCGGCATTTATGAATTTTTTGCACATCGAAAAGTTAGCATTGGTGTCGCCGAACTCTACAGCCATCATTAGCCCCATGCGGCGCACGGCTTTAACCCCGGGCATTTTACGAAACAGCACTTCCAGTGCTTTTCCTGCCGGCTCGGCTTGCTCCCACAGTCGATTTTCAGTAATAAGCTGCAGGTGAGCCAAAGCCGCCGCACACGATACGGGATGCCCGCCAAAGGTGGTGATGTGCCCCAGTGCGGGATTGTGGGTTAAGCTGTCCATGTTTTGCGGCGAGGAGATAAACGCGCCAAGTGGCAAGCCTCCTCCAAAGGCTTTAGCTAACAGCAAAATATCGGGTATAATGCCGTAATGTTCGAAGGCAAACAATTTTCCGGTGCGTCCCATGCCGGTCTGTATTTCATCCAGAATGAGCATGGCTCCGGTTTTATCGCACTGCCGGCGTACCGCTTGCCAATAGGTTTCAGAGGCTGTGCGCACGCCGTTTTCTCCCTGCACAGGTTCTATAATAAAAGCGGCTGTTTTTTCTGTAATATTCTGCAAATCATCAATATTACCAAACCGAATAGCCCGCGTGCCGGGCAGCAGCGGTTGAAAAGCCTTGCGATAGCTATTGCAACCCATCACGCTCAAAGCCCCGTGTGTAGAGCCGTGGTAGGCATTGATACAGTGGATAATTTCCCTGCGACCGGTAACGCGCTTTGCCAGCTTTAGTCCCCCCTCAACTGCCTCCGAACCTGAATTGACAAAGAAAATCGAAGAGAGCTGCTCAGGCAGATAGCGGCAAAGCAGGGCAGCCAGCTCTACTTGTGGTGATTGAATAACCTCGCCATAAACCATTACGTGCATGTATTGGGCAGCCTGTGCCTGAACCGCCTGCACAATTGCAGGGTGCGAATGTCCCATATTGCATACGGAAATTCCCGAAATGAGGTCAATATAGCTTTTGCCGGCGGTGTCGTAAATATAGACGCCTTCGGCACGGGCTATCTCAATATCGAGGGGTTCGTGCGACGTTTGCGCAACGTATCGGTGAAACTTTTCAAGCAGTGAGGTCATATCGTGTACGTTAAATTGTATATTTTAAATTGTCCGGCACAGCAGCGCAATTGGCAGCCAGCAGCATTTTTTCCTCGTCGGGATCGGAAGCGGTAATTTGCAGTCGTTTTTTCACTAAAGCTGCCAGTAGTGGAAATTCTCCATAGCCGCAATGGCTGATATGATAGCAGCCTTCGTCGGGCATGGCCGCAATGGCCTCTTCAAAACAGTGGTTATTTTTCAGGGAGCGGCGTACGGCACGTGCTATGCCCGCCCCTTTGTATATATAGTTATGCTTTACCAGATCAGTGAAGTAAGATACGGTTTCGCATTGCGCAGCCAGCCGCTGATAAGCCTGCTGGTAAAAATGGCGCACTGCTTTGGCGATTTCATAGTACTCTTTTCCTGTACGCAACTCATTTCCGCAGGCAATGCGCTCTAAGATCTGTATCGTAACTCGCCCCCTGCGACTCATAAACTCATTTTTCGGAAAGAAATGTCCGATGCCATGCACCACAACCGGAATAATATCCACCTGCAACTGTTCTGCCAGATAAAACGCCCCCTTGTGAAAACGTCCTATGGAGCAATCTTCGGATCGTGTACCCTCAGGAAATACCAAAATGGAATAGCCGTTTTCAATAGCCGTTCGCAGCTGTTTTATACTCTGTTCGATGCCATTAGCCACCGGATAAAAATCGGCATAGCGCAAAATCCAGCCGTACAGGGGGCTTTTGCTCACCCACTCATTGGTCAGGCAGATTATTTTCGGAGAAAGCATCAGGGTGTACATTAAATCCAGGTGCGATTGATGATTGCAGATGATTATGCCCGGTTTTTCAAAATTCTCCTTATGCTCATTCAGAACTTTTACGGGCACTTCTATCATTATTTTTGATAGTATTCTGAATACAGAGCAAATGCATTTATGAAAGCGCAATTTATTGACTTTGCTTTTTCTGCCTATTGTAAGTAAAAGGAAGCCGGCCAGCGTGAGGGCAAGCGAAAAAATCAGGAAAACAAGAAATGAAACTGCAGTTTTGGTCAAATTCCATAAGGTAACAGGCATCCGTCGTTTTTGCCCCTTTGCCATTGTAAGCCATTTAAAAATAAAAGGGGCTACAGTATAGGCAATTACCGCCACCGCAATCATGCCGATAATGGTAACCTGCGCCAGCGAAAACATAGCGGGGTGGCGGGCAATGATGAGAGCTCCAATCCCTGTAAACATGGTTACAGCCGAGAGGATGACCGCGGTTTTATAGGACGTCAGCATCTTTTTGCCGTAAGCATATTCGTATATTAATCCTTCCATGATAAAAATACTGTAGTCGTCTCCGATACCGAAAATAAAGGTGGTAAGAATAATATTGATAATGTTAAAGCGAATGTCAAATATGGCCATCATGCCTAAAATCCAAATAAAAGCGATAGCCATAGGGGCAAAAGTGAGCAGGGTAAGCTCTGCGCGGCCAAAAGAGAGAAAAAGAAAGAGCAGCACAATGATGCAGCAAATCCAAAGCAGGTAGTTGAAATCGAAAGTCAGTTCGTCGAGCATGGAATGCGTAAGTGTTTTGGCATC
>JAISAD010000124.1 GCA_031266895.1 Bacteroidales bacterium | reverse complement strand
TAAAACAAAAAGCCGAGTACATACTGTTTGAAATCCCAACCGTCAACAGACCCGCGCAGGTCGTTGGCGATTTTCCAAATGGTGCGGTGGAGTTCCGCTCGCTGCTGTTCTCTGCTCATTATGATTTATTGGCGTTTTTCTTATTGATATTCCGTTTTGCAATATTCAGCGCCCTGTCTGCCACTTTTTGTTCGTCTGTTACCACTGCTGCAACTTGATCGGCAAGCCAAAGAACAAGGAGTTCGTCTTTATCTGTTTTCAATAAATCGGCAATCACTACAATCTGTTCAGCTTTGACACGCCGCTCGCCTTTCTCTATTTTGCAATAGGTAGCCGTATCTATATCCAAAGTAGTCGCCAATTTCCGTTGCGGTAGTTGACGTTCCTCGCGTAATTGTTTTATTCGTTCTACAAATTTCATAATATTTCAATATTTATGTGTCTTGAAATTTTTGGCAAAGGTACGATTTTTCTTGGACTTAACAGTCAAAAAATTATCAACAACAGAAAAGGACAGCGTTTTACTGTCCTTCCCCTCTATGTTTTCTTGTATTTGTCGTGAGCAAAGTGATTAAGCTGCTTCGCGTGAATTTGGCATTGTGTTTTTCTGCGGTTTTGTCGGGGATTTGCAGGCGTTTGGTGGTGATCAGACAATCCTTCCGCGAAAATTCGGGCAGCAGGGATTCTAAAAACAGTTGCTTTTGGTTTGGTTGCTTGGGTGTTTTCTGCTCGATGAGCAAATCACTAAAAACCCTTACGGCGTGTTGGATTAGGATGCTGTTTGAAATCGGTATCGCTGCAAATCATCGGACTTGTGATATTGCCGTTTTCCATTATCCGCAATGCCATTAAAATCATTGCCACGCGAAATGTTATCAATCCCAAACGGCGCACGACTGCCAGATGATCAACGCTGTACAAATACAGGTAATGATTTTGAGCCTGCGAAAAATAAGCGTTAAAATCTGTTACTGTGCTGCTGTGAAGCAAAAGCACAACGGATCGGGTTGATGTTGCATGGTTTTGTAAAAATCGAAAAACTGATTGCCCAAATGACGAAAATAATCGTCAAGCGGTTTGACTGTCCTCGCTGGCAAATACATCTTTCCAAACCAGGATATTCATAGTAGAATGTGAAACGGCTGAACAGACCGTTTTCGGTATTTGGTATGAGCGTTGATACTTGCTTGGCGTTCCCGAAAGCAGAGCCGAAAGGCGTGGCGTTTGCAGTTCTACAAATTCACGGTCTTTGCGGCAGTTATATGATATGGTTTCGTGGTGAAACGCTTTACGTAAATCGTCTGAATAGTTGCCGTGTTCCGATTTGAATGTTTGAGCGAGTGTATCGCCCTCTGTTTCAAAAATCAGCCCTATCTTTGCTGTCATTCAGAATTTGAAAACAATCCTGTTGTGCTGTTATTGGCGGGAATGATTAACATTCGCAAAGGTGGCTCCTGCGGGCATTCTCTGTCTGCATTGCCTTTTGTGGTTGCATACTCGGTCAACTGGCGCTGATACTCTTTGTCTTCAGCTTTGTTCTTAACGGCATTGCAATGCTGGTATTTGGCATTGTCCGGGACTAAAAAGACGGGTTTTAGCGCGTCTTTTTCTTTCAGTATAACAAGGAACATTATGGGTATTTCCACTATAATGTAAGTGGTATTTATAAGGATGGCAACTTCCTTGCTCATAGCATTAACAGCACCAAGCACATTGATACGGTTGCATTCGTGAGAGGTCCTTAAAAATGTTCTCACTTGCGACCGAACCAAGCACAAAAATGCTGACAGGGTAAAATAAACAGTAACTCAATCTCGCCCTTCTTTGCCTTTTCTGTGGCTGGATTTAACTCTTTTTCAAGAAATTGTTTTTGTTGATCCGTATCCGCTTTTCCAGGAATGGAGGCAAGTTTACGGTATTTTAAACCGTGTCTGTGCAGAAAGGCTCTTCCCTGGATGGACTTCCTTTCGTTGCCTGTCAATTTCTTTATGCTGCTTATGGCCCCGGCGATACTGCGGACGGGGTTTTTCCTGAAGTTTTCGATTTCGGAGAGATTCAGTTTTGTAAGCATCTTTTATTGGGTTTGACGACACAAAGATGCTTACTTTTTTCTATTTCTCATCTCACAATTTTAGACCGCGCAAAGTATAATACCATTAAGCACAATTTTTATTACAGGAAATGGATTTCCTAAAGACATAACTATCGTATTCCTCATTGAAAATCTCCCCGAAATTTCGAGCACAATTTGGTAACTAGTGGCACTTTTGCAACTTTGGCTTGTGATTGTGTAGGTAGAGTTGTGCCAGTCAATAGTAATGGCACGGGCATCGGCGCCAAAGAGGTCTTCGGACGGCACCGTCATTTCGGGAGTATTGCACCCAAATCTATTTTTCGATGTAGGGCGGCAGCACGCTGTCGCCGGGGGAGACAACTGGCCGCTACGGCTTGTTCTGCAGTTGAAGTTGAGGGTCAAGTTCTTCCTCGGGCTTGTGGCACGAGAAGGCTAACAGCACGCAGGCTGCCATTAGCATGAAAATGATACGTTTTATAGCGTTTTGATTTTAAGGTTATTTATTGAGTTTATAGTATTATGTATTTTGGTTTCGATACCGGATTGAGAGGTGCTAACTGACACTGAGCGGCTGGGGGCTTACACATTGCAGGTTTTTTCAGTAGCCGGATAACCGAGGTCGCCCTTTTTACAATCCTTGCCGCAACTCAAGGCCATTACCAATAACCCCATAGAGCCGCAACATCAGAATTTGAGTTAATCTAAATTTTAAATTAGTAATAATTTTTATGCCGTTCAAAAATGGCGGTTCGATTGTACAAAAAAATCAATACAAACCGTTATTTTTTATATGCTGGTGAGAATGAATTATTTACAATACGATAATAGTGCAAAAACGAACGGAAAGGCGCTTTTTGCTTTCTGAATTTTGTAAAAAATGGACATAAAAGCGCGCAGGCAGTCGGTTTCGCCCGTCTCTACAGGTCTGACGCTTGGATAGGAAGTCATTTGAGAGTGGCACAGTGCTCGGCGCAATGCTTACGGCGCAGCCCTCCTGGGCATGCAGGTTATGGGCAGCAAAGACCCATAACACTAAACTTAAAACAATAATGCTCTTTTTCATGCTGATTTGTTTTTAAATGTGAATACATAACTTTAGTATAATTTTGATTAGTTTACTGATTTGGGTTACAGCGCATTAAAAATAGAAAAAGCATGAATTTCAGCACTTACACTTGTCACATAAGGTATAGGCGATCTTGAACCCAAATATAATTGCCATAAAACTCACGCCCAACGGACGGAGCGTTTTTTTATCCTAGAGTTCTGTAAAGTATCTATATTTTATATGTCCAAGAAAAAACACTCTTGTTCTCTTGTTGTCGAAATTTACCACATTTCTATCGAGAATAAGGCAACGTTCATGCCAATAGGCGTGAATTGTTTGGCTTATTTAGGTATTTTCGGTTGCAAATTCGCTGTATTGATGTTGAATATTCGCTATTTTCCACTGTTTTCACTATTCTTCATATTTTGCGAAAATATGAGATACGGGATTCTCTTTTAGGACGTTCTCATGTTTTACGGAAGGGTACGGGTTTTGAAAGAAAATTTCAGGGCAAATTCAAAAATGTAGCCACTTTACTGGCAACCGATTAATATTACCTTTCTCAATTTAAGGAAAACCAGATTGCGCAATGCACGTCGCTATGCCGATTATATGATTGTTATGAAGCAAGTTACGGGAATTTATTGAATTTCATTGTAAAAACTGCCTGTTAAGATAGAAAATTGGTGGTATTTGATAAAGTATGCTAATTTTTATACGAACCTAAAACTGATATAAAAAAGAAAGCCAAATCAAGTGCCTTACAATGATTGAAAAATTTTATGTACTTTTGCAGTCCCAATTAAAAGAGGCTCTTTATTTGGGTAAAATTATGAACCTCAATTGTTTAATTTTAAAAAAGGTTTGCATAAAATGCAAATCGACACAAAAAAAAATGGCAGAAAACGAAAATATCGCCGAAATGGCTTCCGAAATGGAAGCTAATCAAGACCAAATAAATGAACAACCTGTAGCTGAAGTTACTTTAGAAGTAGCTGAAAACGAAGCGGTTGCCTCCGAAATCAGTGAATCGGTAGAATTAACGGAAGAACCGGTTCCAACTCCCGAAATGGCAACTGAGCCAAAAGCACGCCAACTTTTTAATCCTGTAGAAAATGTTTATGGATCGCTTGAAACTTTCGATTGGAACGCCTTGGATAATAAAAAAGGCATGAAATATGAGGATAATGAGTTTCAGGAACTGAAAGACGCTTATACTCAGTCTTTTAAGTCAATCGAAAAACAAGTAGTCATAATGGGGACAGTGGTTTCCGCAAACAGTCGCGAAGTAGTAGTAAACATCGGGTTTAAGTCCGATGGTGTAATTGCCGCTTCCGAAGTACGTTATGCAGATGTGAAACCTGGCGATCAGATTGAAGTGTATATAGAAAGCCAGGAAGATTCTTGTGGTCAATTGCTGCTCTCCCATAAAAAAGCCCGCATGCTCAAATCATGGCAGCGTGTTAATCAGGCTTACGAAGATCAGGAAATTATTACCGGCTATGTAAAATGCAGAACCAAAGGCGGTCTGATTGTTGATGTATTTGGAATAGAAGCGTTTTTGCCCGGCTCTCAAATTGATGTGAAACCTATTCGTGACTATGACCTCTTTGTTGATAAAACTATGGAATTTAAGGTGGTTAAGATTAATCATGAATATAAAAACGTGGTAGTATCGCACAAAGCGCTTATTGAAGATGAATTGGAATCGCAAAAAGCCGAAATTATTGCCAGCCTCGAAAAAGGTCATATTTTGGAAGGTACAGTTAAAAATATCACCAATTACGGTGTATTTATTGATTTGGGTGGAGTTGACGGTCTTATTCACATTACCGACTTGTCTTGGGGACGCATTCTTCATCCCGAAGAAGTGGTAGAACTCGACCAAAAGATCAATGTGGTTATTCTCGACTTTGACGAAAATAAAAAACGCATTGCACTTGGCTTAAAGCAATTAATGCCACATCCGTGGGATGCTCTGTCTGAGGAGCTGGCTGTTGGTGATAAGGTTAAGGGAAAAGTGGTAGTGCTTGCCGATTATGGTGCATTTGTTGAAATTATGCCGGGCGTAGAGGGTTTAATTCACGTTTCGGAAATGTCGTGGTCGCAGCACCTGCGTACTGCTCACGATTTCTTAAAGGTGGGCGAAGAGGTAGAAGCCGTTATTTTGACTCTCGATCGTGAAGAACGAAAAATGTCGCTTGGCATCAAGCAACTTATTCCCGATCCATGGATCAACATTGCTGAAAAATATCCTGTTGGTTCAAAACATACTGCTATCGTACGCAATTTTACCACTTTTGGTATCTTTGTAGAACTTGAAGAGGGTGTGGATGGATTAATTCACATTTCAGACCTTTCATGGTCAAAGAGAATCAAACATCCGGCAGAATTTACCAGAATTGGAGAATCTATTGAGGTAGTTGTACTTGAAGTAGATGTGGAAAGTCGCCGTCTCAGTTTGGGACACAAACAGTTGGAAGAAAATCCGTGGGATGTATTTGAAACCATATTTGAACTCGGTTCGATACACGAAGGTACGGTACTTAATCAGAATGAAAAAGGATTTACAATTGCATTGCCTCATGGGATTGAAGGCTTTTGTTTCAACCGTAGCATTCAGAAAGAGAATAAAACCAACATTAAGGTAGATGAAACGCTGCCGTTTAAAGTGGTTGAATTTTCAAAAGAAGCGAAAAAAATCGTGCTTTCTCATACTAGAACATGGCAGGATTCCAGAGAAGATGAAGAGAGACGCTCCATGTCGGAAGAGAAGAAAAAGGCAAAAGAGATTGCCAAAATCAATGATAATGCAGAAAAGACTACCCTTGGCGATTTGAATGTCCTCCAATCTTTAAAAGAAGATCTTGAAAAGACTGAAGACAAAGAGTAATTAAGTGTTTGTTTATAATATTAAAGAGGCTGTTTTGCAAGTAAAGACAGCTTCTTTTTTCATTAAAACAATTTATAACTGTTCAATTACTTACAGTATTGAGAGTGGAAAATTCTATATTCTTACATTTTCCATTTTCATGCCTCGCGAACCTTTAAGCAAAATCAGCGTATTTTCCGGATGATGAGCAGCGAGATAGCTATTAAGGGCTGCCATATTTTCAAAGGTGTGATTGGGGTGGCAGGATTCGAATTCCGATCCTATGAATAAAGCATTGATATTTAATTCATTACACAGATCTACAACTTTTTGGTGAGCTGCATTGCTTGAAGTGCCCAACTCATACATATCACCTAAAATAGCTAATTTGCGGGGATGTTGAATTGCTGATAGATTGTAGAGAGCTGCTTTCATGCTACTGGGGTTAGCATTGTAATAGTCGATAATCAGAGTGTTGTTGCCGCACTGTACCACTTGCGACCGATTATTGGAGGGAATATAGGATTCAATGGCTTCAATGATGGCCTCTTCCGACACGTTAAAATCTTCGCCTATAACAGAAGCCGTCAATATGTTAAAGAGGTTGTATTGACCGGTGAGGTGTGTTTTCACCTCTTTTTTATATAAGAGCAATTGTAAAAAGGGGGAATTGCTGGATTCTTTGCTCTCATAGAGGTGAGGGTTCATTCCATAAAAAATGGCATTTTTATAACGCCGTGGAAAATAGCGAGATACAATAGGGTCATGCATATTAACGTAGATCATGCCGTGTCGCGCTCGCACAAAGCGAAAGAGTGCTATTTTAGTTTTGACAAGAGCTTTCATGGAGCCAAAACCTTCAAGATGAGCGATACCGATATTAGTAATATGGGCATGAGTTGGACGCGCTATTTTACACAGTTCGGCAATTTCGCCTTGATGATTAGCCCCCATTTCTATAATAGCCACTTCGTCATCAGGACGAATAGAAAGCAGTGTAAGCGGGACTCCGATATGATTGTTGAAATTGTTTTGTGTGGCTACTGTTTTGTATCGTTTGGATAGTACGGCATTCACCAATTCTTTGGTGGTAGTTTTGCCGTTAGTGCCGGTAATGCCTATAACGGGAATTTTGAACTGTTTACGATGGTAACATGCCAATTTTTGCAGGCATCTTAAAGCATCTTTTACATAAAAAAAACGAGGGTCGCCCATTAAGGATTTATCTTCCGTAATTACCAATTTAGCGCCCATTTCGGCCGCTTGCAGGGCAAATTTATTTCCATCAAAATTATCGCCTTTCAAGCAAAAAAAGAGCGCATTCGGGTCCATTTGTCTTGTATCGGTGCAGATATTGGGGTATTGCTTGAAAATTTTGTACAATTGCTTCATGAAATGCTGTTTAATTGTGTTTTATATCAATTATAATGTATTGAGATTGTATATGTCTTAAAAATTATTGACATAATTTGCTGTATTTCAGCCATTTTTATCATGCTATAGATTTTATTCAACATACTGAGCATATTTTACTTAGCGTTCTTACATTTTTTCATGCCTTTTTTACGATAATGCAGGATGAGTACGCCAATGATATAGGCAATGGTAATGCCAATAACACCACCCAGCAAAATGGGAAATTTACTGTGGTTGTCAAGTTGCACAAAGAAAAATACAGGGATCACAAATACTCCTATCAAACAGCAATAGCGAAACAGATGCCTTATCATAATTTGTTAGTTTTGAGACAGTTTTATAATTTGTGCTTGAATAATGGCGATTTTTTCTTCCGCATCTGCTTGTTTTTTACGCTCATTTTCAACTACTTCCGGTTTAGCATTGGATACAAAACGTTCATTGGAAAGTTTGGCATTTACCGATTTTAAAAAACCTTCATAGTAGGAAATTTCCCTTTTCATTTTGTCAATTTCCTCCTCCGCATTTATCTCTACAGGAACAGAAAATTCGGTTGTACCTACGAGATAAGATATTGAATTTGAATGTTTTTCATCACTAATTTTGATTTCGGAAATATTGCCCAGTTTTTTAATTACTTCATCGTATTTGTGATTATATTCCCCTTTTACAGAGAGTTTTAGCATCTCTTTTGGTGAAATATTTTTTTGCTGGCGAATGGCACGAATATTAGTAACTATTTCTTTTACTTTATTGAAATTTTCAATGATTTCAGAATTTTTTGCATCATATAGATCATAATTACTTATTTCAGAGAACATAATAGTCTCATTTGCAGTTCGCTCCTCTAAATTCTGATAAAGTTCTTCCGTGATAAATGGCATAAACGGGTGCAAAAGTTTTAATAATTCTGCGAAAAAATGCAAGGTATTTTTATATGTTTGTTCGTCAACAGGATTTCCAAATTCGGGTTTAATGATCTCCAAATACCATGAGCAAAAATCATCCCAGAAAAGTTTATAAACTAATGTCAAAGCCTCAGACAATCTGTATTTTGAGAATAACTCCGAAAGTTCTTTTGTTGCATTTGCCAATAAATCGCAAAACCATTCTCCTGCTACATTATTTTTGGCTGTGGCAGGTGTGCTTGTTTCCACTCCCCAGCCTTTTACAAGTCGGAATGCATTCCAAATCTTATTACAAAAATTCCGCCCCTGTTCGCACAGATTTTCATCAAATGGCAAGTCGTTTCCGGCAGGCGACGAAAGCAGTAATCCCATTCGCACGCCATCTGCCCCATATTTTTCCATTAGCATAATCGGATCGGGCGAATTGCCAAGCGATTTACTCATTTTTCGGCCTAATTTGTCTCTTACGATTCCCGTAAAATAGACGTTTCTAAAGCATTCTTTGCCACGGTATTCATATCCCGACATTATCATTCTTGCCACCCAAAAAAAGATAATTTCGGGGGCAGTTACAAGGTCGCTGGTCGGATAATAATAGTTAATTTCTTCATTATCAGGATTATTTATGCCATCAAAAACAGAAATGGGCCACAGCCAGCTCGAAAACCAGGTATCCAAACAATCCTCGTCTTGTTTTAAATCTTCAATTGAAAATTTAAAATTGAAGATTGAAAGCGCTTTTGTATATGCCTTTTCTTTTGTTTCCGCAACTACTAATGTTTTTTCGCCTGCAGGCAAAGTTAGATAATATGCAGGAATTTGGTGTCCCCACCAAAGCTGCCTTGAAATACACCAATCCTTAATATTTGATAACCAGTGTCGATAGGTGTTTTTAAATTTTTCGGGATAAAACTTAATTGTACCGTTTTCAACATTTTCCAATGCCGGTTTTGCTAAATTTCCCATTTTCAAAAACCATTGCATCGACAGTTTCGGCTCAATAGGGATGTCTGTGCGTTCTGAGAAACCAACTTTATTGGTGTAATTTTCCACTTTTTCAAGTAGATTTGCTTCTTCTAAATCCTTTTCAATCTTTTTACGGCATTCAAATCTGTCCATTCCTGCATACATAGCACCATTTTCATTGAGCGTCCCGTTGTCGTTGAAAATATCAATCGAAGGCAAGCTATATTTTTCGCCGAGCATATAATCGTTGATGTCGTGTGCCGGTGTAACTTTCAGACAGCCCGTTCCAAATTCCATATCCACATAATTGTCTTCTATTACAGGGATTTCACGATTGATAAGCGGCACAAGTACTTTCTTGCCTTTCAGCCATGCCGTTTTGGGATTATTGGGATTGATACACATTGCCGTATCACCAAAAATGGTTTCGGGGCGAGTAGTGGCAACAGTTGCATACTCCGAAAGGATGTTGCCCTCAACACCTTTTCGGGAAATTGCATAGCGTAAATAATACAATTTTCCTTGTTGTTCCTTATAATTTACCTCTTCGTCAGAGAGAGCAGTGAGGGCTTGGGGATCCCAGTTTACCATACGCACACCCCGATAGATTTTACCTTTTTCGTACAAATCGCAAAACACTTTAATTACCGATTGCGAACGCTTTTCATCCATTGTGAAAACTGTTCTCTCCCAATCGCATGAACATCCGAGCTTTTTGAGCTGTTCAAGAATAATACCGCCGTGCTTGTGCGTCCATTCCCAGGCATGTTTAACAAACTCTTCCCGGGTCAGATCAGTTTTTTTGATGCCTTCGGCGGCGAGTTTAGCAACAACTTTTGCTTCCGTAGCTATGGAAGCATGGTCGGTGCCCGGCACCCAGCAAGCATTTTTGCCTTGCATGCGTGCCCGGCGTATCAGAATATCTTGAATGGTATTGTTGAGCATGTGCCCCATGTGGAGTATGCCGGTAACATTTGGCGGGGGAATTACAATGGTATAGGCTGGTTTTTCGTTGGGGTTTGAGACAAACAATTTATGCGCCATCCAAAATTCATACCATTTATTCTCAATAAGTTGCGGATCATATTTTGTGCTAATTTCCATATAATATCATCAGTATATAATTTAAATTTTACGAATTGGCAAAAATACGAAAAAAAGATAATTATGGAGGATTGTTTTAATCTGTTTTTACAAAGATTTTTATCGTGCTTTTTGAGTATTAAGCCGTCATGAGATCGAACAAAAAGAGGCTGTCTCTTAAGGACAGCCTCTTAATAAATTAATTCCTGAAGGAAAATCCCCTTTCCCATTGGTGCGCAACCCGCCGAACGCTGTGCGCGTCAGCTTACTGCTTTACAAATATCTTAGAATCGGCAATTTGACCGTTGCATATCAGCGATATTGTGTAAATGCCTGCCGGATAGCTGCCGATATTGAATGTTCCGCTACCGGCGCCTGTATCCAGTATGTAATTGTCGGATATATGAGAGTAGTAGTAGTTAGCGATGGACAGGTAGGCGGTTGCTGCCTCGTTGAGTTTGTACTCCACTGTAATCTGGTCTAAAACCGGATTAGGATACACTGTTTCTAGCCTGTTGGGCTTGAGCTTGACATTTACTTCGGCATAGTCCTTGTAGCCGTCGGCCAGGGCAATGACTTCCAGCCTGTATTTTTGGGCTATGGTTACAGAGGTGGTAAAGTCAGCGCCTTCGGAAATCAGTGTGCCGCTCTGGTCATACCAGTTGTAAACAGCAGGCTCACCAATGGATTGGGCATTCAAGACTACAGCCTGGTATTTGTCGGCTGTGATATCCTGGCCTGCGTCGGCATAGAACGGATCTCTATCAGACTTGTAAATTTCGTAAACCTCGCCGCCAATAATTTTCTCAGATTTTCCATCTGTCTGGATTACATAACAGGTATAATGATCCTTTTCCGTAAATTCCTTAGTCAGAAAATTAAACTTCAGGTAAAGCGTTCCCGTTTCGTTCGGAGCAAAAACCAGATTATTCAGCATGGCTTGCTCATCTGTTATAAGTATGGTTTTCTTGTCCAAAATTTTAATATTGTTGCTCTTCATGCCGCCCCGCTCCCATGCCTTATACAGAATATCATCCAGTTGAGCCGTTACTTCTGCTTCCCTGTAAATGAGTTTGCCTGTTTCCGTTTTAGGAGCTTGAAACTGCAAATGGAAAGGATGAATACCCTCATAGATGTTTCCGACTGCCACAGCTGCGCCTATGTCTCTATTTCCAAAATTAATCATAGACACATTTCGCCATGCAATATTGTTGTTGTTTTTGGTATTATCTACCAAATCATCCGTTTCGGGGAAGGTCATCGGATCGTTTACCGCCTCAATTCTGGCCAGCAGGCAGAAATGCCATGGTTCGCCGTTAATGTATTGATAGTCGGCGGGATTAGGAACCAGCCACGGAAATTCCATAATGATTTCGCCGCCGGAGGGTAATGCCGGAATGTTCAAGGTGCCTATTTGATTGCCACAAAGCGGCCCATTTTCGAAAAATGGGTTACCTGTCCAGTGGTACGGCCAGGCGAGGGAGGTACTTGCCTTGGCCCAGTAAAGCTTTAACTGCTCGGTGCCGGAAGAGGATTGGGAGCTAATATTTTTTACCCGCACATGCACATAATTGGGAACAGCGGGATTGTACTCCGGATTCTGGTGCCCTAACCCATGATCATTCTGATGTCTCACCCAAATATTGGGACTGTTGCAAAACACCTGGCTTGCTTGCGGATTGGGTTCTATCCCGACATCTTCCGGGGAATCTGCAATCATAAGGTCACATGGAAGTGCCTGTGCCATCTGAACCGCGGCATAAGCATTTACCAACCCGTAACCCATTTCCCGATGCCACGTGCCGTTAGGGTGATCCGCAGTATTTTGATAAGCATATAAATCAGGCCTTGCCTTTTGTGCTGTAGATTCAATAATGTATCTTACCTGCTGTGCTGTTAAATCAGGATTTACCGATAAAATAAGTGCGGCTACGCCGGATACATGGGGGCAGGCAGCAGATGTGCCATTAAAACTGGCAAAATAATCGCCATTTGTACCATCATTAGCCTTATTTTCTCCATACCATCCTTGCCTGTCGGTAGTATATACATTTGTTCCAGGAGCCACTACATCCAATGCTGTTCCATGGTTTGAAAAATATGCTCGATGTCCGTTTTGAGTATTGGCACCCACCGCGATTACATTGGGCAAACGCCCCGGATAATTAACGGTTGCAGCATAATTATTCCCAGCTGAAAATACCACAACACAGCCCTTCCCATTACGTCCTTTTGTAACTGCCGAATCAATGGCATTAGTAATGGGATCGTTTGGCGAACTTCCACTCCAAGAGTTACTGATAACATCAGCCCCGTTTTGCCATGCCCATATAATAGAACTTTCAAGGTAATCTATTGGGTAACCATTCCAACCATCGCCGGCATGTATCGGAATAATTTTACAGGAAGGGGCAACTCCTGCAATCCCTTCTTCATTATCCTTTACGGCTCCTATAACTCCGGCGCATGGAGTACCATGATTATCATAATTACTAATAGGTGCTCCCTCTCTATCAGTATCAGAATTAGGAAAATCAAAACCAGCACTATATCCGGGCAATAGATTAGCCACTAAATCAGGGTGCGTTAAATCTACGCCATCGTCAATCACAGCCACCTAAACCCCTGCTCCTGTTGCAGTTAACCATGCCTGTTCCGCCTTAATATCAATTCCGGCTGTTCCGCCTGCCTGTCCCGTGTTTTTTAACCCCCATTGATCCTCAAAATAGGGATCATTTGATTGAAAGGCATTTATAATAACAAAATTGGGTTCGGCAAATTCAAACCATCCCGTTTCATAAAACAGATTGGATAACTGCAGCGCATTGAATGCTATTGTCTTGGGGACTGAAACGATAAACTGACGTTTTATAAATTGACTTTCCTTCACAATTGAACAGTTATACTGTGAAATCAAATCCTGGAATTGCATGTCGGAAGTACCGGCCTTAAGCTTGACTATAAATTGATCGGTTAACCCCTGCAGTCTGTTATCATATTGCAATAGAGGCAAAGCGGAAATAACACTGCTGTTTAACCTGTATTCTTCCAACAAGGCTAAAGGAATCCCGGTAGCTGTTTTGGCTTCAAGCATGACAAAATTGGGCAGCATGTCCCCTTCCTGTAAATCCGGGGACAGTTGTACCGCATTACCGGCACGTATCGAAGAGAGGAAACTTGCCTTATTGCCGTCTGCTGCCAGCTTCAGAAAAATTTTATCTGTTCTTTCCGTTAAAAAAAATTTTTCTCCCCGGTAATAATAAAAGCATTCACCTCCCTGCTGAGCAGGTAACGAAAGGGCGAGAAAAATAGCTAAAATACAAATTATGGATCTTTTCATAAGGCATAAATACGTCTAAATAAATAACAAGTTCTAACCGAGAGATCATCTGAGACAAATCCCCAATAATCTAATTGCATGCTGTCTGGGGGAAGCATGGTTTTAATCCATGCGCAAGAGGTGGAATCTGGAACATGAGGAAGTATAAGAAACATAGTGTCTTCAACCAGCCTGTATTGCAACTCCCGTCCATGGTGCAACATTTCGCTCCTCCCTGTTATTGAGTAGTCTGCAAATGGCGGATCAGTACTCACGTACATTTTACGTTGCAACTGATCAATAGTGAGTGTAAGTGTAACATCAGGGGCCAAAATGCTTCTCCATGAAGTTATACTTTCGTCCTGAGTACTTACACTGTCTTCCTGACTGACAATATTGCTGTCCGGATCCTTTATTTCCGGTTTCTCGCACTCTGCCGCCATGAACGTAACTACAAGTAAAGTAAGCAGCAAGAACAGGCTGCTGCTCCATACAATTGGCTTTTTCATAATGCGACCTCCTTTCCCATTAAGGGTTAAACTTCTGTGAACTGCGGCGAAAATGTTGCTACCGCTTCTTTGAATGTACATCATTAACTTTTTCATAAGGCATAAATACGTCTAAATAAATAACAATCTCTAAGCGAGAGATCCATATTCCTAAATCCATAAAAATCCAATTGCATGCTGTCTGGGGGAATCATAGTTTTAATCCATCCGGCAGAAGTAGAATCAGGAATGTAAGAAAATACAATAAACATAGTGTCTCCAATCGTTCTATACTTCAACGCCTGTCCATGAAATAACATTTCACTCCTGCCTGTTATTGGGTAGAGGTTCATATCCGGAGGATCAGTACTCACGTACATTTTACGTTGCAACTGGTCAATAGTGAGTGTAAGTGTAACATCAGGGGCCAAAATGCTTCTCCAGAAAGTTATACTTTCGTCCTGAATACTTACACTGTCTTCCTGACTGACAATATTTCTGTCCGGATCCTTTATTTCCGGTTTCTCGCACCCTGCCGCCATAAAGACAGCCATAAGGGGTACCGTCAGCAGCAAGAACAGGCTGCTATTCTGTACAATTGGCTTTTTCATAATGCGACCTCCTTTCCTGTTAAGGGTTAAACTTCTGTGAACTGCAGCAAAAATGTTGCTACCGCTTCTCGACTGTGCAATTGACCGTTTCATAGTTTTATTTTTTAAGAAACCTGCAATTTTGTGCTCAACTTAAGGTCTGAGCACTTAACCGTTTAAAATCGCAAAAATACATAAAAAATCAAAACAAACAGCCTCGGGATCAAAAAAAATCGTATTGCTATAAATATTCTGTGAAAATCAGGGTAAAAAATTGCATTTTGATAAAATGCACATAAAAATTACACGCTAATAATCCAAAAATCTGCTTTATGCAGTATAGCCAATTATAGAATGAAAAAAAATGCCTGTGTGACAGGCTATCGCCGTAATTCGAAATTTTGCCCTAAATAAACCTTTTTAACGTGCTCATCTGCTGCCAATTCTTCGGCAGTGCCCGATTTCAGTACGCTACCCTCAAAGAGCAAGTAGGCGCGATCGGTAATAGAGAGAGTTTCGTGCACATTGTGGTCGGTGATAAGAATGCCGATATTTTTAGATTTCAGTTTTGCAATAATAGTTTGAATATCCTCTACAGCAATAGGATCTACACCTGCAAAGGGCTCATCCAACAAGATAAATTTGGGATTAGAGGCCAAACAGCGAGCAATTTCGCACCGGCGACGTTCTCCTCCCGACAGGTTATTTCCCAAAGTTTTACGCACTTTTTCAATATTAAATTCGGCAATAAGGTTCTCTAATCTGTCGCGTTGTTCGGCTTTACTCATATTGGTAAACTGCAAAATAGCCTTAATATTATTTTCAACCGAAAGATGCCGAAAAATAGAGGCCTCTTGCGGCAAATAGGCGATATTCATTTGCGCTCTTTTATACATCGGCAGGGTGGTTATCTCTTCATCATTTAGAAAAATTTTACCGGAAAAGGGTTTAATCAGCCCCACAATCATGTAAAAAGAGGTAGTTTTGCCTGCACCGTTAGGTCCCAGCAATCCCACAATCTCGCCCTGTTTTACCTCAATACTAACATGATTGACTACAGTACGCGATTTGTATTTTTTTACTAAATCAACGGTCTTTATCTTGAATTCCATTGCTATTAAATTAATTCATAATTCATAGTTCCAATTCGAAGTGCAATCATATCCGCTATATTTTGCATTGGTTTTTTTATTATCGGTTGAAGAAAAATGGGCACATCGGCCTTGATAGAGACGGTAATTTGTCGGTTGTCGTTGTCTTGCTCATCAATTCCTATTTCAAGCGACATTGGAATATGCTTGTCATTGCACACTTGAAATTTTACCGCAGAATAGGGTGTTTTTTCTATAATTGTGATTTCCATGGTATTAAAGCCCTCAATTGTAAATTTACAACTGTTTTCTGTAGATTCCCATCCCTTAATCTGTTCGGAAATAAGAACTCCAAAGTTATTGCAATTGCTTGCCAATGTATAAATTTGTTTGGCTGTCGCCGCAATTTGTTCATGTTTCGCTGTTATTGTCATCTTTTTTCAGAAAAATAAATTGATTGCAAAAATAGCAAAAAAAGTACTAACCCAAAAGTTTTAAGTCAAACTCGGTTGTAATTTTAACATTTTGCATATTTCCAGCTACCACCGCAATTGATTCATATGGAAAATAGTGCATCACAAGACCGCAATCATCTGTAGCATAATTATATTGCTCATAAATGGCTTTTTGAAAAACTTCACGCAGCAACGATAATCGAAATGCCTGAGGAGTCTGCACCTGATAGCAAAGCCGCCTGTCGAGTACTGATTTTACCTGCGCGCTCTCATCTACTAAAGCAATGGTGTCGATAGCCGGCATCGCTACCATGACTGCTTTTGAAGTTTGTAATTTTTTAATTACCTCGCTTATAATTTCTTGCGATATCAGCGGGCGTGCCGCATCGTGTATAAGAAGATTGGCTTCCGGTTCATTTTCATACAATTTTACTGCTTTATAAGAGGAAAGATAACGTTCGGCGCCGCCAGCCAGCACATATTTTAATTTGCCATAGTGCTCATTTTTTAATTTTGCCTGTATCTCTGCCACATAATTAGCGGGCAGTACAAGCACTGTTTCTGCAATGTCAGGATGTTGTTGAAAAGCCTCTAATGCATATTCTACCAACATTTTCCCATTAATAATAGTGAACTGTTTTGGTACTGTTTGTCCGAAACGCAGCCCTGTACCGGCAGCCAGAATAACGGCAATATTTTTCATGATTTTCATGCTTTTTCGGGCGAATGGAGGATATGATAGGCAGTGCCCAGATATTCGATAATGTCTGAGGCGATAAGACTTTCATAAGATTGTCCGTTTTTAACAGCCAAATCACCAGCTAATCCATGCAGAAACGTGCCTAACAACGTCACGTGGAGTGGAGGATAGCCTTTAGCAAGCAATGCAAGCAAGATACCAGTGAGCACATCACCGCTTCCGGCAGTTGCCATGCCGGGATTGCCGGCGATACAGAAGCAAATTTTGCCTGTGGGCAGTGCAATGGCAGTATTTGCACCCTTGAGTATCACAATTACCTGATATTTTTTTGCAAAAGCCCGTAGTAAGTCAAGGCGCTCGAAACCGTTGTCAGCCTTACCGGCCAAGCGTTCAAACTCTTTCAGATGCGGAGTAAGTATGCTGTTGGGCGGGATGTCATGTAGCCAAACTCGGTGTTGGGCCAGCATATTGAGAGCGTCTGCGTCTAAAATAACAGGACTGGAGATCATAGAGAGTAAATCTTTGAGCCCATTCGTACTTTTTGGCGCTGTGCCTAACCCGCAACCTATGGCTATTGCATTGATATTATTCAATTGAGTAAAATCGACATTGGTAAAAATATCCTCATTTTTATCGCTCTGTACAATTGCTTCGGGAATAGCTACCGGCATCATTGTTGCTGTTTTTTGAGGCACATGAGCCGTAATTTTTCCAATACCTGAGCGCAATGCTGCTTTGGCTGCTAAAAAAGCCGCTCCCGGCATCATGGTTGAACCGGCTACTAAAAGCCCGTGACCATTGGAGCCTTTATGATCGAATTTGGAGGGCTGTCGCAGTATGCTGTGGAGTTCAGAAATTGTAGGAATTGTATCTAATGTGTTTAAATCAAAATAAGCAGGAATGAGCATTCCGACTTCTATTGCCGTAACATTGCCACAATAGAGATAAGTTTCCGGTAACAGCAGCGCCAGCTTCATGTATTGCATGGTAAACGTACTGAAAGCCCGCACTACGGGAGCATTGGTCGGCGTAGGCTTATCGGCAAAGAGGCCTGATGGTATATCAACAGAAATAACAGGAAATCCCGAATTATTGATAAGTTCTATTATTTTGGCATAATGTCCGCTCACCGGCCTGTCCAGACCAATGCCGAAAATAGCATCCAGCACTACAACACGCCCCGAAAGGACGTCCAAAGTATGTTCTTCAATCTCATTGACGACAGAGAGAGTGTTTTCATTCATGGATAGCAATCGCTCCAAATTTTTCTCAAAGAGCGGCGAACGGCTAAACTGTCCATTGTCACAGAGTAGCACTTTTACCTTAAACTCTTTTTGAGTGAGCAGGCGAGCAATGGCCAATCCATCGCCACCATTGTTGCCGTGTCCGCAGCAGATTACCACTTCGTCTATCTTGAAATCGCCCGCCATATTAAGAAATTCATCCGTGAAAGCGATAGCAGCATTTTCCATTAGCTGCAAAGCAGAAATGCCCTGCATCTGCAGGGTAAACTGCTCGCTTTCTCTGATTTGCGGTGCGGTTAAAATAAACATGCCTTTTTATCTTAATCTATCGGCTTCTCTCACTTTTTTTTCATCCTTAATAATGAACTTTTTGGCAAAAAAGAGTAGTAATGCCGTACTCATTATCAATATTATCAGCAGCCACTGATGATTATAAATCAGATCAGGTTTGTTGCTAGCGCCCAATGCTTTTTTAAAAATTAATTCGGGGAAAATGAAAGTCATCATCACTATTGTTATGATATACAAATACATAGCTGCCGTTGTCCAGCGTATTTGTTTGAAGCGATTTTTATACAGAAAGATGGTAGCAAAAGAGAGCAATGCACTCATAATTAGCAAAATGCCAATGTAAGCGCAACTCAGCACCACCTTGCCATCAGGAATAGCTTCCTTAATTACAAAGGCGTTATAATTGTACATCATACTGATACCATTGACATCGGCGGCCGTGTAAATAACGCCTATCGGCAATACAAGCAACAGAATAATCAGCAGGGTTGACACTGCCAAAAACAGGGATTGAATACGTTGAATCATTGTTATATCTGGGTTAAATGGGTTAAATTTCTTGAGAAAACATCAAAGCTAAATTTCAAAAACAGCTCGTAATTAATTTATTATCAATATTTTAATTGGAACATCATTATTTTAAATAATCAATTCTTTCGTTTGCAAAGATAAAGAAAAAAACGCCCCATGGTCATAATTTCAAGAAGCTAAAGTTATAAATGCACTATGATGGCGTGTCATTGAAATTTTGATGCGAATGTATAAAATCCTGATAAATTATAACGCCACCACAAAAAGACAGGGAAAAGTTTTGGATACTTTACAATATTTCTGCAATTTTCGCGTTTGGTCTGATGAAAATATTAATTCAAACTTTCATAATAATGGATAACAATATTGATATTAGAGCGTTGAATGAACGTATTCAGCAAGAGAGCGCCTTTGTGGATATGCTCAATATGGAAATGAACAAAGTGATTATAGGCCAAAAAACAATGGTGGAGCGACTGCTTATTGGGCTGTTAGCCAACGGACATATTTTGTTGGAAGGAGTACCTGGATTGGCAAAAACTTTGGCTATTAAGTCATTAGCTAACACTGTTCAGGCTAAGTTCAGTCGCATTCAGTTTACTCCCGACCTTTTGCCTGCCGACCTGCTTGGAACGCTGATTTACAGTCAGAAGAAGGAGGAGTTTCAAGTGAAGAAGGGACCTGTTTTCGCCAATTTTATTTTAGCTGACGAGATTAATCGTGCACCGGCTAAAGTACAAAGTGCCCTGCTGGAGGCTATGCAAGAGCGGCAAGTTACGATTGGTGACCATACCTATTTGCTGGAAGAGCCATTTTTGGTGCTGGCCACCGAAAATCCAATAGAGCAAGAAGGAACTTACCCGCTGCCCGAAGCGCAAATAGACCGTTTTATGCTCAAAGTAATTATATCCTATCCCACCAAAGAGGAAGAAAAGAGTATTTTATTGCAGCATCTTGATAAAAATTATCCAATCACCTCAACTGTACTGAAACCGGAAGACATTATCCGTGCCCGCTCAGTGGTGAAAGAGGTTTATGTGGATGAAAAAATTACGAACTACATCACCGATATAGTATTTGCTACACGCTATCCTGCCGATTATAAATTGCAAAAATTTGTCGGCATGATTGGCTATGGGGCTTCTCCACGCGCTTCTATCAATATGGCTTTGGCGGCGCAGGCTTATGCATTTATTAAACGTCGAGGATATGTGATTCCCGAAGATATTCGAGCTATATGTCATGATGTATTGCGTCACCGTATAGGGCTGACCTATGAGGCCGAAGCCGAAAATATCACTTCTGGCGATATTATCAATGAAATTTTAAACAGTGTGGAAGTTCCTTAGATTTAACGGGGTTAATCTTTTAGTTTTTAATTTTAATTGAATAAAGTGGACTCTGCTGAATTAATAAAGAAAGTCAGGAAGATTGAAATAAGAACGAAGCGTCTGTCTCAACAGCTTTTTTCGGGACAGTATCACAGCGCTTTCAAAGGGCGTGGAATGGCATTCAGTGAGGTACGAGAATATCAATTTGGCGACGAAGTTCGATCTATTGACTGGAATGTAACGGCACGCTTTGATCATCCTTATGTTAAAGTGTTTGAAGAGGAACGGGAGCTAACTGTAATGTTGCTGATTGATGTGAGCGCTTCCAATCTGTTTGGGACACGCAAACAATTTAAAGTTGATCTTATTTCGGAACTGGCAGCAGTACTCTCATTTTCTGCTATTAATAATAATGATAAGGTAGGGGTAATTTTTTTCAGCAATGAAATCGAGAAATTTATTCCTCCCAAAAAAGGAAAATCGCATATCCTATGCATTATCAGGGAGTTAATAAATTATGAACCAATGGCTAAGCAAACCGATATTGGGATGGCATTGCGTTATCTTACCGATGCTGTAAAAAAACGTTGCACTGTTTTTCTTATTTCTGACTTTGTAAGCCACGATTTTGGACAGCCATTACGCATTGCGGCCAATAAGCACGACATTGTAGCATTGCAAATTCACGATGCGGGAGAAGAGTACCTGCCAGATGTCGGTTTAATGCAACTGTACGATGCTGAAAGTGAAAAATATTGTATGATAGATACTTCCAGTAAGAAAGTGCGTCAGCACCATCACGATTGGTGGCAACAGTGCCGCCGCACCAATCTTGAACTTTTCCGCCATGCAGGTGTGGATGTGGCCAATCTTTATACCGATCGTGACTATGTACCTGCCCTCACCGAACTGTTTTTACGGCGAAGCAATTAAATCCTAACTCCGTTCAGACCAGGCAGTTTATCCCGATTAAAATAATTCTAATTTTATCCTTATATCTTGTGATAAATATAAAAATATTTTCATATCTTTGCACCCGATAAAACAAGCTATGACATGCTAGTAAGAACATACAGTTGCGCCCTGATAGGCGTGATAGCCATTCCCATTCGCATAGAAGTCAATGTAGATTCTGGCGTTGGTTTTTTTCTTGTAGGGCTGCCCGACAGCGCCATAAAAGAGAGCCAGCAGCGCATTGATTTGTCGCTAAAAAGTTACGGCTACCGTATTCCGGGACGCAAAATCGTGATTAACATGGCGCCTGCCGACATCCGTAAAGAAGGCTCTGCCTTTGATCTTCCGCTGGCCATCGGCATTATGATGGCTTCCGAACAGTTGCGCGGCGCAGACAGGATAGAAGATTATTACCTTATGGGGGAACTGTCGCTGGACGGCAGCCTGGAACCGGTACGCGGAGCACTTCCAATAGCCATAGAAGCACGCAGGCAGGGAAAAAGAGGAATTATACTGCCCGAACAAAACGCTCGCGAAGCTGCCATAGTAAGCGATATAGAGGTATTGGGCGTTAAAAACATCAAAGAGGTTATAGACTTTTTTAACGGCGACTCACTGATTGCCCCCACGGTCGTCAATACCCGAGAAGAATTTCAGAAAAGCCTGAATGACTACGAATATGATTTTGCCGATGTTAAAGGGCAGGCGAACATTAAGCGAGCACTCGAAATTGCAGCAAGTGGTGGGCATAACGCCATATTAATTGGTGCCCCCGGCTCAGGTAAGACAATGCTTGCCAAACGCTTACCTTCCATTTTGCCTCCGCTCACCCTTAACGAAGCACTGGAGACCACGAAAATACATTCGGTAGCAGGCCAGTTAAGCCGTTATGCAACCTTGATTTCCGTAAGACCTTTTCGTTCGCCGCATCATACCATAAGCGATGTAGCGCTGGTAGGCGGAGGGAGCAACCCTCAGCCCGGCGAAATTTCACTGGCACACAATGGCGTACTCTTTCTGGACGAACTGCCCGAATTTAAGCGCAGCGTACTCGAAGTAATGCGCCAGCCGCTGGAAGATCGTACAGTAACCATTGCACGTTCCAAATACAGTGTCAACTTTCCCGCCTCATTCATGTTTATAGCCGCCATGAATCCCTGCCCATGCGGCAATTACAACCATCCCAAAATAGAGTGTACCTGTCCCCCCGGCGCTGTACAGCGCTATCTTGGCAAGGTATCCGGACCGCTTATGGACAGAATTGACATCCATCTGGAAGTAGTGCCATTGACACACGATGAATTAACCTCAGATCACCCCTGTGAGAAAAGCTCGACTATTCGCGACAGGGTAGTCAAGGCTCGAAAAATTCAGGAAACACGATTTGAAGCATATTCTCAAATTTTTTGCAATGCACAGATGAATACTAAATTAGTGCGTCAATATTGTGCTATCGACAATGGCGGAGAAGCCATTCTTAAAAATGCCATGGAGAAGTTGGGTTTGTCAGCCCGCGCCTACGACCGCATCTTAAAGGTGGCACGTACTGTCGCCGATCTTGAAGGCTCTCCCTGTATCAATTTGGAACATTTGTCAGAAGCCATTAATTTTCGCAGTTTGGATAAAGTGTCCTGGGGAAAGAACTGGTAGAATTACACAGTCAATCCTTAGAAAGCCGTATTTGCGCATGGCTAACATCCTGCATGCAATAATCCAGTTGTCTATTGCCAGCCAGCAACATAAAGTTGTAGTCCTCTTCCCAGCAGTAAAAACGGTCGCCACCATGCTTGTTGATGCCAAATTATATCTCCGAACCATACTGCATCAAATATCCATTCCCTGTTTAAGGGAACGGATATATAATTTTATGAAGAAAAAGGAGTTGCATTTTTGAGCAACTCCTTTCTTCTGTCAAATTCTTTACAATCTTTTAAAAACCATTACTGTTTTACCACTTTATAGTGGGTAGTCCCCTCGTTAGTAACGATGCGTATCATATATACGCCATTGGGCAGGTGACTGAAGGCAATGTCTGTGCTAAAGCTGTCTGTCTGCTGGCGCACAATGGCTTTTCCGTAAAGATCATACACTGCTATCTCGTTGATATTGCAGCCTGCTGCAATATGCAGCATATCTTGCACAGGGTTGGGATAGAGAGTTAATTTGCCGGTAAGATCACCGCTTTCAATATTTGTACCGGAAATCACAAGCAGCGTAAGGGTTACAATACTATCGCAACCGGCAGCATTATGCGTGTTGAATTGGTAATGATATTCACCAGCTTCCTGCGTTTGATATACCGAAATATTAAATCCATTGTCAAGATAGGGTTGCCCACGCCATACTGAGTCGAGAATTGAAACCTTCGAAACGGCATTAACCGTTAAAACAAGCGTTACAAGACTGTCGCAATCAGCAGTCGGAATATGACGTTGCATGGTGTAGTTGCCCGGAGTGGCCGTAGTTTCGTCTTCTACAATAAAGCCATAGCCCTCGTAATGCTCTCCCTGACAAATATTGGCGTGACAGTAAGTATGAGGTTTCGGTTTAACTGTCAATATGAGTTTGGCGGTGCTGTCGCAAAAACCGTTATGATGAGTAGTTATATATTCGCCAGATTGAGTGTAATGAGTCCCATTCCACAAGTAGCTTTCATCCTGACAAATGGTTACGGATGACACACTTATCATCGGTTCGTAAACGGTGAGCGCCAATTGATAAATACTGTCGCAACCGAATGCAGTGTGTAATGTGTCATAGTAGAGGCCTGAAACTGTTAAAGAATGTCCGTGCCAGTTGTAGGCTACCCCATTACAGGCATAGGCTTCTTCTTCAAATAAATAAGCAGGCCGAACCGTTAAATTCAATACACAAATACTATCGCAGCCATGTATGGTAGAGAGCGTATCGTAGTAGTTGCCCGATTGGGTATAAGTTTGATTATGCCAAGCATAATTCTCATTGTCGCATATATTAACATTATCCGTATGTAATGCTGTAGAGTTAACTGACAATACCAGCGTATGGATGCTGTCGCAACCGCTTGCGGTTGTGTATTCATCATTATATGTGCCCGATTGGGAATAAGTTTGTCCGCGCCATTCGTAAACGTCAGGAGCGCAAACTGCCGCATAAACTGTATCATAGTGGGCATTATTGACGGTAAGATGCAACACAAAAATACTGTCACAACCAAGCGTAGTTTGTAACGAATCGTAATAGTCTCCCGATTGGGTGTAGCTTTGGTTGCGCCACAAGTATGGTATGGCATTGCTGCATATTGCAGCCGCATCTTCCATCAGGAAACTTGGCTTGACGGTAAGTTTTAGTGTTATAATACTGTCGCAGCCATTTACGGTAGTCAGGTTTTGAGTCATCTCCAAAAAATCTGTGCTGGCAGGTAGCAAGTCAAAACCATGATCACTATAACGATTGCCCAAGCAAACAGAGGCCGTAATGGTATCGTGATAAACCGGCAACACCGTTAATTGCAGCGTAACAGTGCTGTCGCAACCGCCTGTCACACTGGTTAAGGATTTTACATATTCTCTCTGTCCTGCCGTTAAAGTACTGTCAATAGGAATGCTAAATCCGTTCAGCAGATATGGTTCACCGGCGCATACGGCAGCAGTCAGTAGCGTATGCTGGGGGATTACATGAAGGGTGAGCCAAACCACGCTGTCGCAGCCACAAGCTGTTGTATAATTTACCAGGTAGGTGTTGGAAGAGAAGAGTATGCGATTTCCGGTGTACAGAGGCAGTTCTGAAGCACAAACAACAATCGTATCTTTCAAATTCGTGTAGGTCGGATTGACATGTAGATAAAGTGTTCTTATACTGTCGCAGCCATTTAGGGCATGTAAATTTTGCACAAATTGAAAATCCCCGACCGTATTAAAATCGGCATCGTTATAGCTAAAATTGTAACGGTTATAGCCTTGCCCCTTACATATTGTGTCGTAGTAGGTTTCCGCGTAGGTGGGATTTACCGTTAAAATAAGGTGCAAAACGCTATCGCAGCCAAAACGATTTTGTACAATCAATGTGTCGTAGAGAGTCGTTACCGCATCGGCTACAACATTAAAACCGTGTTGAGAATAAATATTTCCTAAACATATTTCATCGGTAATTTCAGTTGTATCGGTTACATTTACCCATAAAGAAAGGTAAATAAGACTGTCGCAGCCGAGTTGAGCCGTAAGGGTGAGGGTATCCAACCAAAGTCCCGTTGTGTAGGGTTTTACGGAAAAACCATGTTTCTCGTAAAGCGTACCAAAGCAGGCAGTATCTTTCAGGCGGGTTTCATAATGATCAGAAACGGATAGTGTTAATTTATAAATGCTGTCGCAATTCAGGACTGTATTTAAACTGTCATAGAAAATGTGCTGGCCTACGGGCAAATTCTGATAATCGTTGCCGTGCCAGCTGTAGGGCTGGTTATGAATGAAGACAGCAGCTTCTTCTTCAAAGAAATAGGCCGGTTTTACAATCAAATTTAATTGTATAATGCTGTCACAACCCAATGCGGTTGTGGACAACGTATCGAGATAGACCCCTGTTTCCGTAAGATTTTTATCGTCAAAATAATAAGAATCGTTGCTGCAAATTTCGATGGTCTGTTCCATGAAAAAATAGACTGCTTTCACTTTCAGGGTAACAAGGCTATCGCAGCCCAAAGCCGATTGATAGAGATAAGAGACAATCGTATCTTGATTGACCATGAAGCTTTCCGGAAAATGATTGACCGTAGCATAACGGCAAACCTCGATTTCTGCCGTATCGTTGTAGATAGGATTGACAACTATATGCAGGACAATTATGCTGTCGCAATGGATAACGGGGTCGAAATGCACAGGGTAATCACCGGTAACCGTTCCTGCGGGAAACGTAACCGATCCATATTGCAACGGCAGGCCATTCTCGCAAATCCTTACCGTATCAAAATCGGTATAATCTGCAAGTTTCAGGGTTGCGCTAATGGTAAAGGGATCTCCCGGACAGCCGTTGGTGGCAGGAATAACGTCATAGATTGCGGTTTGTAAACCGGTGGTATTATTCTCCAACAGTCCGCTGTTGAACGAATTGCCTGAACCGGCAGCGATATTTTCCACCAATCCGGGATCGTTTACCGTCCATTTGTAAGTGGTATTCGCCGGCACTCTACCGTTTGTACCGTTAGTCGGCATAATCGTTACGGTATTGTTGCTGCATATTGTATCTGTAATGGGGTCGATATTCGGACTTGGTTTCACACTTACGCTAAGTGTAAAGGGATTGCCCACGCAGTTGTCGGTAGTAGGGGTAACTTTATAGGTTGCGGTTTGCAAACCGGTTGTATTATTCACCAATGGTCCGTTGTTGAACGAATTGCCTGAACCGGCGGCGGTATTCAGCACCAATCCGGCATTAATTACCGTCCATGTGTAGGTGGTATTTTCCGGAACTCTGCCGTTTGTGCCGTTAATCGGCATAATCGTTACCGTACTGTCATTGCAGATCATTTCCGCAATGGTATTAATACTCGGACTTGGTTTCACGGTTACGCTAATCTCAAAGGGTTCTCCCGCACAGCCGTTAGTAATAGGCGTAACTTCATATACGGCGGTTTGCAAATAGATTGTTTTATTTTCTAATGCTCCGCTAATGAACGAATTGCCCGAACCGGCGGCGGTGTTCAGCACTGATGCGGCATCGCTTACCGTCCATGTGTAAGTAGTGCCGGGCAACACGGTATTTCCATTTTCGCCGTCAATCGGTGTAATCACTATAGATCCGTTATTGCATATTGTATCTGCAATGGAACTGATAACCGAATTTAGTTTCACGGTTACGCTGATCATAAAGGGGTCGCCCATACAGCCGTCGGTGGCAGGAGTAACTTCATAGATTGCGGTTTGCCAATCGGTGGTATTATTCATCAATGGTCCGTTGTTGAACCAATTGCCCTCTCCGGCGGCGGTATTTTCTACTAATCCGGCATCGGTTACCGTCCATGTGTATGTGGTATTTGCCGGTACTCTACCGTTGATGCCGTCAGTCGGGATAACTGTTGTCGTATTGTTGTTACATATTGTATCTTTAATAGAATTGATAACCGGATTTGGTTTCACGGTTATGCTAATTGTAAAGGGATCGCCGGAGCAGTCGCCGTTAACAGGTGTAACTTCATATACTACGGTTTGCCAATTGATTGTATTATTCTCCAATTGTCCGCTATTGAACAATTTGCCCGAACCTCCACTGGTATTCAGCACCAATTCGGGGTCGGTTACCGTCCAGATATAATTGGTATTCTCCATCACTCTACCGTTTTCCCCGTCAATCGGCATAATCACTGTGATGCCGTTGTTGCATATTGTATCTGTAATGGGGTTGATACTCGAAGTTGGTTTCAGGCTTATGCTAATCTCAAAAGGTTCTCCCGCACAGCCGTCAGTAATAGACGTAACATCATAGATTGCAGTTTGCAAATCGGTTGTATTATTCACTAATAGTCCGCTGTTGAACGAACTGCCCGAACCGGCGGTGGCATTCATCTCCGCAATGGTCTCTACCGTCCATGTGTAGGTAGTGCCCGCCGGCACTCTACCATCTGTGCCGTCAATCGGCGTAATTACAATAGGTTCATCGAAGTCATTATTACATAATATTTCCGTAAAGGTGGGGTTGATACTCGAAGTTGGTTTCAGATTTGCGCTGATATTAAAAGTGTTACCTACACAGCCGTCAGTAGTAGGAATAACTTGATATATTACGGTGTGCAAATCGGTTGTATTGTGCACCAATTGTCCGCTGTTGAATGAGCTGCCCGAACCGGTTTCTGCATTTTGCACCTCATCGGCATCAATTACCGTCCATGTGTAAGTAGTGCCCGCCAATACTAAACCGTCTATGCCATCAATCGGTGTAATCGTTATCGTATTATTATCGCATATTGTTTCTTCAAAGGAGTTGATAACCGAATGTGGTTTAATGACTAATTCATTCGAAGGGTTATTTCCGGTAATGGACGGATTACCGCCCGAATAGGTATACGCAGCCACTACTGTATAAGTGCCCGCTTCGGTTGGGATGTAGGTAGTGCCTGTGGTTATATCAACTCCGTTTTTCTTCCATATATAAGTAATATCGGGACAAGGATCTACCACACTAAGCAGGTCGCCCACACAAAGATTGGGGTTGCTGGAAGCGATAGAAATTGTTGGCAGAGTAAATGTGAGGATAATTTGCCCACGTGCGCCATTGCCGCCGGATTTACCGCCAGCACTACCGCCATAGCGTGCACCACCGCCACCGCCACCCGGAGGATTACCCACACCTCCGTCATTACTTCCCGAAGCCCCGTTACCGCCAGCGCCGCCGTTACCGCCATTACTGCCGCCCGTTGCGCCGCCGGTGCCATCAATTCCGGAATCGCCATTGCTCCAACTGCCACCGCCACCACCACTACCGGTGCTCATTGTAGTGCCGCTACCACCGCTACCGCCATTAGCTGTAACAACTGTACTATTGCAGGTAATGGTACTTGCGCCACCGGCAGAACCGTTTGTGCTGCCAAAGGAATATTGTCCGCCCTGTCCACTGCTGCCAACCGATAGGGTAAACGTGCTGCCGCCAATTGTACCCCAATTTTTAATAGTGTAGGCGCCACCACCGCCGCCGCCACCTCTGCCTGACCCCAGAAAAGAACCGGCAGCGTTACCGCCGCCGCCGCCGCCACCCCATGCTTCGCCTTTTACACTGGTGGCGTTGCAGGGAACGGTAAAAGTAAAGTCGTTTCCAGATTCGGTGTAAGTGACCGTAATGGTCTGTGCCATAAGCTGGCAGAAGCTCATAGTGAGCAAAAACAAAATCAACAATGGCCTTAAGGCCATTGCTGAAAAAGTGTCCGTTGAAGGGTTGTTTATTTGATACATGACTTAAATTTATTTATTTATGGTTATTTGCATAATTGGTTCATGATTAGTTATTGAATAATAACTTTTCGTAAGACAATTGCCTCTTTTGTTTTAATCTTTATTGTATAGAATCCTTTTGTCCAGTGAGTTACAGGAATAGAAAGTTGTGAGTTCGAATATGTACGTGCTTCTACCAAACGTCCTGCGATATCATAAACGGCTATACTTTCAATAGGGCTGTTGTCCTCGTTGATAATGGTTATCATGTCGCTGGCCGGATTGGGGAAAAGGCGAATATGAGTCAAATCGGGTTCGGCAATCGCATTGACAAAGAGATGCAGCGTAATAATGCTGTCGCAGCCGTATTGATTAGTTAAAATGCGTGTGAAAGTGAGATCACCGGGCGTGTTCGTGCTGTCTGACGGAATAATAAAGCCCTCAAAATTAATCACATCACCCGGCAAGGCACCGGCATCCAAATTGGTATAGCTTTTGGAATGGACGGTAAGATGCAACAGCTTGATTACCGGACAATTGCCGGTGGTGTCAGTGTAGCTATAATCGCCCGAAATCTTAGCGATAATTTTCCCCCACATTATGCTGTCTCCTTCGCATATCGCTTTATGATAGTCAACAGTCTCTATCGGCAATATAGTGAGGTTGAGACGATAAATGCTGTCGCAGCCGCTTGCAGAAGGATAATGGCGGTAATAAACCCCGCTTGTCTGGTAGGTTGTATCCTGCCAGTTCAGTGATTTATTAGCGCAAATGGATGTATCCAATACCGAATAGAACGAATTGACCACCGTAGCCGTAAGCATAAAAACGCTGTCGCAGCCATGTCCGGTTTGCAAAGAGTCGTAATAAACCCTGCTTTCCGTAATTGACTGACCACGCCAAATAAAGGCAGCATTGCTGCACACGATTTGTTGGGTTGAGACAAGGTAGGAGGGATAAATGGTGAGGTTGAGTTGATAAATGCTGTCGCAACCACTTGCAGCAGTTAATTGCTCGAAATAGGTACCGCTTGCCGTGTAATGGTGGTTGCGCCATGTATAACCCTGATTGAAGCAGGCATTTGCTGTTTCAGTAAAGTGATAGGCGGGTTTTACATAAATAAATGCCTCTGCCGTAGTAGGGCAAATATATTGTGTATCAACCAGCTGACGAATAAAATGGTATGATCCTGACACAGGCATTGAGTCTGGCGGAATATTAAAGTGTTGGTTTGCAAACGCTTTTCCCTGACAAATGGTATCATAAACCGGTTGTGGCGTAAGTGGCGTCAATCGGGTAAAATGAAGTGTTACGGTACTGTCGCAACCCGTAAGCAGGGGATAAATTTTAGTATAATGGCCGGTAGTGTCATAGCTGTTGCCATCCCAAAAATAGGGAGAGCAACTCGAAACGGAAAACCCTACAACAGGCGCACTATGGGCTGCATAATGGGTCTGGTTGATAATGGTGGCCGTATCGCTGTAAAGAGTATCGGCAAAACTGTTTGGTGTAGTGTAAGTTTGCCCGTCATATTGGTAACTGTCGTTTTCGCAGAAATAGAGCGTTTGACTCGTAATAGTGGTCGGCAACACTGCCAACTGAAGTATCACCATGCTGTCGCAGCCAGCTGCATTAGGCTGTACTAAGGTATCAACAATTGGCTGTGAAACGAGGGGAGCGTCAATCAAAAAGCCCGCTTTTTCGTAGCGGAAACCGCCGCGTACCGTATCTTTCAATAGCGTAACAGATGAAGCATGCCGAATGGTTAAATTGAGTGTTTTGATGCTGTCGCAGCCGAATTGATTGACATAATGACGGGTATAAACGCCGCTTCCCGTATAAAGGGTATCTTCCCAAAGGAAGCTGTCGCAGGCAATCTGTGTCAAAGTTGTCTGATGTTTGGGGCGTACCGTCAGGTGTAGAATCACAATGCTGTCGCAACCGTTAGAAGCTATATAACCCGCCGAATCTATGCCGGTTTTTGAAAAGTTAAAGCCATTTTCGGTATAAACGTTACCTTCGCAAATTTCGGCGTAAATATTATTTCTGAATTGCGTGCTTTTAGTCAAAACCAGTACTTTCGTGCTGTCACAGCCGTTCACGGTTTGGAATGTGGTATCGTAGATCCCGGATTGATCCAGTATTCTGTCATAAAAACGATAGGTACCATTAGCACAAATCGTAAAGTATGTAGTGTCGCTATATACAGGATTTACTTTCAAGTGCAGGGTAACTATGCTGTCGCAGCCGTTAATTGCCGTTAAAGTATTAGCAAACTGCTGATTCCCTGAACCGTTAACTGTCATGGCAAAGCCGTTTTTGTTATAAGAAGACTGACTGCAAACCGTATCAAAAAGTGTGGTTTCGTAAATCGGTTTGGTGAAAAGTGCCAAATAAATTGTGCTGTCGCAACCTTTTGAAGTAGTCAAATGCAGGGTATCGTGGTAGAGTCCTGTGGCAGCGGTTTGAGCGGCAGTGAAGGCAAAGCCGTATTGATTATAGACACTGCGCTGACAAATGGTGTCGGGAATCCATGTCTCTTTTTTAGGATTAACCGTTACGGCAATAGTAACCACGCTGTCGCAGCCTTCGGGAGTGGTAAGGGAGGCCGTATCGCGCAAAATCTGGCCGGTTATAGCCGCAGGGAAACCAAAGCCCCAATTGCTGTAAGATGCGCCTTCGCAAACATTGTCGGTTATATGGTTCACTATCAAATCGGTAGTGGTAAGATGCAGTGTAACAATGCTGTCGCAACCCTGTTTCGAAGTAAACGTTTTATTATGGATATGTGTGCCTGTTACGTTATTATTGGGAATAGCGAACCCATTTTTATTATATGTCCCGCCCAAACAAATATTATCATGCAATTGCGTATGGGGTATGGAATCAACAGTCAAAATGAGGATTACGGTACTGTCGCAGCCCGCGCTATTAGTGAGGTGGAGGACAAATTGGTGCAGTCCTGACGTTTGCAACTGTTCGACAGGAATATTGAACCCGTTATCAGTGTATGCTGTATTTTGGCAAGTTCTATCAGTCAGCGTACTACTGTCTGCGCTTCTCACGTGCAGGTTAAGCTTGAGAGTGCTGTCGCAGCCAAATGACGAAACAAGCGGCAATTGGTGTACAAAATTCCCTGCTGCAGCCGTTTGTTCGGCCGAAAGAGAAAATCCATACTTATTATAGCCGGCTTTTAGGCAAACAGTATCGGCAATAATGTAAGGGCCTGTGGGATGCACCATCAAGTTAAGGGTAATAGTGCTGTCGCAGCCGGCGGCATTGGGAATAACTCGCGTATATTGTTGCGTGCCGAGATTGTTTGGAGTAACGTTAAAGCCATGTTCGGTATAAGGCGTGCCCAGACAGCTGACTCCCTGTACGGTTTGAGCGGTTTTGTAGTCAACATCGAAATGAATCGTGTAGGTTTTAGTTGCACCGCCATGTGTTACCACAATGGTGGCTACAGGGTTGGCCGGCGTAGGCTGTGTAATGGTATGAGTAGCATTGGCGGAAGCCGTTGTGGCTGTAACCACAGGCAAATCGCTTGCATTGCTGATGCAGACATGCTGACTGTAAGTGTAGTTGGTAACATCACCGTTAAAGTTGGCAATGGGTACACCGTTCACTTTCAGCGTATTGAGTCTGCGATTATAAATCAGCTCTACGTCATCTACATAAAGCTTATCGCTTGTACTGCCTGTGCCGGGCGTAGAATTGGTGGAAAAGGTAAACAGTATAAAGGCCGGACTTACGGCATTGGCCGTATATTCAAACGGCACCTTATATTGCATCCATGTCTGGCTGCCGCGTGGAAAATTGCGCGTAGCTCTGGCTACTACATATTGGTTTTCATCTGATATTTCAGGGTCTTGTACTCGATGATTACTGTGCAGAATAGCGCTCATGCGAGCAGTTTGTGTGGAGGATGGACATTCAAATTTAGCCCAAAAGTAAACAGAATCGGGTTTGCCGTGAAGTGGCTGGTTAAAATTGGGATCAGCAATATCTGTAAAGTTGCAGTTTGACGTACTTGAAGCGGTCATTGAGCTGGCATTGACTCTACCGGTAGTAAATTGCCCATTGGCAATAATGCTCAATAGGACAGAACGCGCTTGCGTGCGGATACATTTTGTGCCTGTGGTGCCCGGCCGCAAACCGGAAGTTTCTTCGTAAATCTGTTTATAACTCACCAGAGATGCATATGAACCTGTTGCAGTCTTGAACGAACTCCAGCGAACCGGTTCACGATCGTCGCCAGAGCCTTCCCACTCTTCAAAACCACCATTAATAATTTGATAGCTTTGCGCCCGTGCAGCGCCCAGAATAAATAGAATAGTTCCTAGAAAGATTAGTTTTTTCATAAAATCAATTGATTGTTTTAATATCAACTACTTCAGTATATCATAATTGTTTTTTAATAATAAAATTTTGCAGCACCCCACAGGCCTTAAGATTGCTCACAGTTCGTGTAAGAATTGAATTTCTAT
>JAISAD010000107.1 GCA_031266895.1 Bacteroidales bacterium | reverse complement strand
ATCAAAAACCAACTATCAACGAATGGTAAATTACCTGTCACTATATATGAAGAATATATAGACAAGCTCTATTACAAAGGCGATTACTGGAAAGTAGCTTTAGGTGTTTCTTATACTTTCAAACGGAAAGATAAAAAGCGGGTTGAGTAATTATCAGCCTATTTAATTAATCTCTTATATCTTATCCGCTTAGGACCTTCATTACCCATTCGTTTGCGGCGATTTTCTTCATATTCGGTGAAACCGCCCTCAAAGAAGCAGACTTGCGAATCACCTTCAAAAGCTAAAATATGGGTGCATATCCTGTCTAAAAACCAGCGGTCGTGCGATATAATTACGGCACAGCCGGCAAAATGTTCCAATCCGGCTTCGAGTGCCTGCAATGTATTGATGTCTATATCGTTGGTAGGTTCATCCAGAAGCAATACATTAGCTTCCGATTTAAGGGTAAGCGCTAAATGCAGGCGGTTGCGTTCGCCGCCGGAAAGTACACCTGCCTTTTTGTTCTGATCGGTGCCGCTAAAGTTAAATCGGGACACGTAAGCCCGCGAGTTGATAAGACGGCCACCCATCATAATCTGGTCATTGCCCTCCGAAATAACCTCCCAAACGTTATGCTCAGGATCAATAACAGCATGTTGCTGGTCTATGTAGCCCACTTTTACGGTTTCACCTATCCTGAATTCCCCCTTATCGGGTTTTTCCAGCCCCATAATCATGCGGAAAAGAGTAGTTTTACCAGCTCCGTTAGGGCCAATTACGCCGACTATGCCATTGGGGGGCAGGCTGAAATTAAGCGATTCAAAGAGTAATTTATCTCCGAAAGCCTTGGTAACCTCTACAGCATCAATCACATTATTGCCTAAACGCGGCCCATTAGGTATAAAAATTTGAAGCGTTTCCTCTTTCTGTTTTACATCTTCATTCAGTAGCTTATCGTAGGCGCTAAGCCGCGCTTTCGACTTGGCGTGTCGCGCTTTGGGCGCCATGCGTACCCACTCCAGTTCGCGTTCAAGAGTCTTCATGCGCTTCGACTCCTGCTTTTCTTCCATTATCAGGCGATTGCTCTTTTGCTCCAGCCACGAGCTGTAGTTGCCTTGCCAGGGGATGCCCTCGCCGCGGTCTAATTCCAGGATCCAGCCGGCTACATGGTCAAGAAAATAACGGTCGTGGGTTACGGCAATCACAGTTCCCTTATACTGTTGCAGGTGTATTTCGAGCCATTGCACCGATTCGGCATCAAGGTGATTGGTTGGCTCATCCAGCAGTAAAATGTCAGGTTCGGAAAGCAGCAATCGGCAGAGAGCCACCCTGCGGCGTTCGCCACCCGATAGGTTTTTAATCGGAGTATTGCCCTCAGGACAGCGCAGGGCGTCCATAGCGCGTTCCAGCCTGGAGTCCAACTCCCATGCATCGTGCTGCTCTATCAATTCGGTTAATTCTCCTTGACGGTCAATGAGCTTTGCCATTTCATCATCGCTCATCGGCTCGGCAAATTTCATATTTACCGCTTCATATTCGGCCAAAATATCCATCACGTTTTGCACACTTTGCATTATTGTCTCTTTCACGGTCAAATTATCGTCGAGTGCCGGTTCCTGGGGCAGGTAGCCCACAGAGTAGCCGGGAGAAAAGACTACTTCGCCCTGGAAAGATTTATCTTCGCCTGCAATAATTTTCAGCAAAGAGGATTTTCCAGCGCCATTCAGCCCCAAAACCCCAATTTTCGCCCCATAAAAAAATGAGAGATAAATATCCTTTAATACCTGTTTTTGAGGAGGATAAATTTTACTCACATTCACCATTGAAAAGATAACTTTCTTGTCGTCTGCCATATTTTAACTTAAAATTTTATTTTGCAAAACTACAATAAAAAAAGCTTTTCACAACCATTTTTACCTGAAAGTTATCAACAATTCCATGCTTAGTCCAAAATTTTCCCGTATTTTTGCCTCTCAATTTTTAACGCATTTAGAAATCCATAAAGCATGGCTACAGAGAACTTTACAAAAAAGATTGCAGACAAAAAAATGAGCTATAACAGCGTGGAAACGGCTTTAGGCTTCACCGGTAAAATTACCCCGCAGGCCATAAAATTTGAAGAGGCTGTTTTGGGCGCTATTCTTATTGACTCGTCAGCAGCTAATGAAGTATTGGGAATGCTGTCATCGCCTGTGTTTTATAAAGAGGAGCATCAACGTATCTATGCTGTTATCAAAGAATTGTATGACGATTTGAAGCCTATAGACCTGCTCACGGTTACCAATAAGCTACGCCAAAACAGTCAGTTGGAGTTTATTGGCGGTGCTTCCTATCTGGCCTCTCTGACCAATAAAATTGCTTCGGCTGCCAATATTGAATACCATGCACGCATAATTATCGAAAAGTATATTTTGCGTGAACTGATTGCTACATGCGGCACTATTATAAAAAATGCTTACGATGATAATGAAGATGTGCTTACCATTGTGGACAGGGCTGAAACCAATCTCTTTTCCATTTTTCAGGAGCACCTTCAGCGGGACAGTAAAGAGTTGAAAGAGGCGATGAAAAGCGCTCTTGAGGAGTTGCAGGAGAGGCATAATAATAATGAATCCTATATGGGTGTGCCGGCAGGGTTAAAAGATGTGGACAATATTACCGGAGGGTGGCAGCGCTCGCATTTGATTATTGTGGCTGCCCGTCCAGGTATGGGGAAAACTGCATTTGCACTCACCGGCGCCCGCAATGCCGCTATTGATTTCCAAAAAAAAGTAGCATTTTTTTCTTTAGAAATGCCAGCTAATCAACTAGTTCACAGATTAATGTCTATAGAATCAAAAATTGAATCCGACAAAATCTCCAAAGGACAGTTATCTGATTTGGAGTGGAAACATCTTACAACCTCTACCGCCAAGTTATATACCTCGAATCTGATACTGGATGATACGCCGGCGCTCTCTATTTTTGATCTGCGTGCCAAATGCCGCCGACTTAAAAAGAAACATGATATTGATATGGTGATTATTGATTACCTGCAATTGATGAGAGGCAGCAGTGAAAACGATAAAAAGGGAGGAAACCGAGAGCAGGAAATAAGTGCTATTTCACGTTCACTCAAGGCATTAGCTAAAGAGTTGGATATTCCGATTATTGCCCTGTCGCAGCTCTCCCGGCAGGTGGAACAGCGAGGCGGAAGCAAAAAGCCTATCCTGTCCGACTTGCGCGAGTCGGGTTCTATTGAACAAGACGCCGATCAGGTATTGTTTATCTATCGTCCCGAATATTACGGGCTTACAGAGTTTGATGATGAAAATAGCACGCCATCGAACGGTTTGGCAGAGGTTATGTTTGCCAAAAATCGTCATGGACAGACAGGTAACGTAAAAGTGCGCTTTATTTCTAAAAATGCTGCTTTTGCCGATGCGGATATGTTTGAGTCGGGTGCCGTGGCAGCAAGCCTGACTGCGGCTACGGTTGGCATTAACCCCAATGCGGGTTTTGACTCCGGCTATCAAATGCTGGGATCAAAGATAAATGAAGAGGAGACTAATCCCGAAAATGGCATCTCCTCTCATGATTATCCTTTTTAATCCTGAAAAAGCAGGAGGAAATCCTTCTCCAAACTTAGTGCAAATAAACTGCCTCAAAGCGGGCTAAAGGTGCCTTGCGAGTTTTGCGCAACGCAAGTTGATCATCCGCAAAACTGTAACAGTCAACCGACTCTAATACATTCAACAGCTCTTTTTCTATGCTCATATCCGCACACGACATTAGAGTATGTGTCATTTTTAGAAAACGAATACGATTTCCCTCCTCCAACGCATAAACACCATTGAATGTGTTGCAACTCAAACTGCCGTATATGGTACTGTCAGGGCTGAATATAATGCAGGCTTTCTCAAGCATTCCTTTGGAATAGTCAACCGGCTTGCCGTTCAACTCCACCAGTTTCCAGTACTTATTACTGATTTCGCTGCTTAAGAGTGTGGTTTTCATTTTACTGATTAGATAAAAGTCGGCATTGACGCCATTTACAATTTCTCCTTGCGGCGTCAGCAACCGCAGACTGTTTTCCTGTACAGCGTAGTGCTCGAAAGCACCCTCCTCGTTTACCCCTTTCAAGTCAATTTGCGTGCCTGCAGCATTCCATGCAAAGTTGCCGGCATAAACCAGTGTACCCTCTCTGTCGTGGTAAGTAATGTGCATTTTGTAGGTTAAATCGCTGTTCAGCTCCAATTGAATGTCAATGCCCGAACAATCGGCACAGGGCACAGTTCCAAAATAAAGTCCGCTCCAATTCGGTAAATCACGCGAATTTTCCACCGGATTGGCGGTTTGTTCTGCATCGGGGCTTGTTGCTCTCTGGTTTTTACAGCCCCAAAAGCCATAAATAAGGCATAAAAGGGCTAATAATGAATGCTTTTTCATTTCCTTGTCAATTTTCGTTTTATGAATACTATAATATAACTGCTTTGTTTTCAATATTTCATAATTGCCGTTTCCCATAAATGATTATGAAAAACTATGGATTGCAAAAATAGATAAAATTTCGCTATTCTCCAACAGGCCATGCCCGTTTGGGCTGCACCCTGCTATCCATTAATTGTGCCAAAGGCTTTGCCGATTTAGTACTTCCGAGAATCAATTGAGGTTCTCCGAGAGTCGATTTTCACTCTCTGAGCAT
>JAISAD010000020.1 GCA_031266895.1 Bacteroidales bacterium | reverse complement strand
GTTGCTGGATGAGGCGATGACTGCACACTTTCCCCCACCCGCTGTTCCTGCCTTACCCGCGCAGGAAAGGGAAGACGCGCAGGGAAATAAAAAAACAGAGAGTCTCGCGCAGGGCAAGGGGGAAACCCTGCCAATCTTTAAAGTGTATTGCAACAAGACTACCAACAGGATCCTGCAGGACATTGGCAGGAGCTGCGGCATTGGCACCCATCTCACCTGCCATGTGGCGCGGCACACTTTTGCCACTCTCTCCCTGCAGCTGGGCATCCCGATAGAGGTAGTGAGCAGGCTGCTGGGACACACCAGCCTGAAAACTACCCTAATCTATGCCAAAGTCGTGGACGAGGTAAAGGTCAGGGAGATGAAAAAGTGGGATTGAAGAGGGGAAAGGAATTTTTATTTATTCCTCTTCTAGCGGGGATTGGGAAATATGCTTAGAATAACACGGATTAGTAAAAAGCTTGATATTTCCATTGATATCCATTTTCAAATAGGTATAGTGCATAATCCAGTCGCCACAATTGAAATAGGTGGCCTTATCGGTTAATTTGACCTCTAACGGTAAATGACGATGTCCGTATATAAAATACTCTATATTATTGTGCTGCAAAATATTATAGGCGTGTTGCGTAATTAGTTCCTTGTCGTTACCTGCATATACCTCTTCGCCGGCACCAGTCATGGTGCGACTTTTGCGTGAGAAGAAGCGTGCAATGGCAAAGGCAATGCGCGGATGAAACCATCCATAAAGCCATTGATTAAAACGGAATGCAAAGATGGCCTTAATCAATTTATATCCGAAATCACCATCTCCAAGTCCATCACCGTGTCCAATCAGGCAGTGTTTCCCGTTAAGCATAAAAAAAGTTTCTTTGCGGATAATATTAATATTTAGCTCGTTATGCAGGTAGTCTTTCAACCACATATCGTGATTACCCGTAAACCACCAAATCTGGATGCCGGCTTCTCGCAATTCGGCCAGCTTAGTCAAAAATTTGTAATAGCCCTTGGGAACAACATCATGATATTCGAACCAAAAATCAAAAATGTCGCCCAATAAAAAAAGATAACTGGCATCTTTTTTTATTTCATCCAGCCACTTAATGAGCAACAACTCCCGTGCTTTGCTCTCTATTTCGTTGGGGCTTCCCAAATGAAAATCGGAGGCAAAATAAAACGTTCCATTGAGAACAATTGGCTGATTGTAACATTCCATAATCAAAAAGGATTACTCTTCTGGCTTTGTGTCTGACAAAAAGCGTAAAATCTCATTTTTCTGCGCATCTTTCAAAATCAGAGTGCTGCCGGCAATGGTATAGTACTTAATATCTTTGTGCAATGCCTTACTAAACAGATTTTCTATCTGCATTTCCGAGCATATCTTTTTGGTTGCACCGGCATAATCCATACTCACCTTTTTTTTTCCGAAATTATAAGCGCCAAAAAACTGATTGCAGCCGAAATGGCCATGAAATTTATAATTGGTGTCAAAAATAATACAGGGTGTTTTCAGTTGGGGCAGTTCTGCTATTGACACGCCTTCCACAGAAACAAGCGTCCAATAGGTGGATTGCAGGGACAGATTTTTGGAAGCGTATTTGGAGGCTGTGCAAGATAATAACAAAACAACAGTGAAAGCTAAAAATGGAAAGCTAATTTTCTTCATTTTGATTTCTATTAATTTCTGTATTTGATTGATTTATAATTTGTTCTATATAGTTCAGCAACTCTTCCCTGCCTTTTGCCGTAACTGCAGAAGTGATAAAATGGGCAGGAAGTTCTTCCCATGTTTCCAGTAATTTTTGGCGAAATTGCATTATATTTTGATGAGTTGCGGTTGCACTCAACTTATCGGCTTTGGTAAAAATCAAGGCAAAAGGCAATCCCAATTCGCCCAGTGTATTAATAAAATCAATATCCTTTTGCTGAGGTTCCAGCCTGCTATCTATCAGTACAAAAACAATTTGCAAATTGGTACGGAAATTAAGATAGTCACGTATCATGCTTTCCCATTTAGCACGCATGGTTTTGGAAACCACAGCGTAACCATAACCAGGCAAATCAACTAAATACCAGGCATTATTGACCAGAAAATGGTTGATAGTCCGCGTTTTACCCGGTTTTGATGAGATTTTGGCCAACGATTTATGATTAGCCAGCATATTAATCAACGAAGATTTCCCCACATTAGAACGCCCAATAAAGGCAAATTCGGGCAATGCCGGCGGAGGGCAACGCCGCCAGTCGGCTTCACTTTGCAAAAATTTAATGGTTTTAAGTTGCATAGTTATCGGGTTCTTCGTATCCACAGCAGGCGTTGCAGTAATTGGCGCAACCGTTTTGATTTGTAAGAATAGATGTGCCTAATCTTTTTATTTTCATATATATCGCTGACTTTGATTAAAATAGCAATCTCTTCCACTGGTCCAAATTCGGCATTGGCAGATGAGCCAAAACATTGCATTGATGGCGATAGCGACATGTAGGTTTTCACCAGTGGCGGTACGCTTTCCCGCAATTCGCGGATTTGCTTGTTCAAAATTTTGAAATCCTCTTCAAAGGAAGATTTACAGAAAATAGCTTTTAATTCTTCGTCATTTTCCATCATGTCCAAAGATTCGTAAGGCTGCATCAGGGATTCGTCGCCCTTAAAATGCTTGTTCAAAAAATGGATAACAAAATTACGCGCAATGCGATTGTAACTATTGTAAATTGTCATTTTTCCGAAAAAATACTTACATTCGGGATGATCGACAACCAATGTTCCTAAGCCATCCCACACATTATCAAGTGAAAAGAGGCCTACGCGAGGGTTAGTAGTGGCCTGATATTTGGATTGCACAAAACTGCGCCCTAATTCAATACTGTCCTGCCATTCGTTTTCGATAAATTTTTTTGAAAAGCGAAATAACTTTGAAGTAGGGGTATGCGGGTAGCCTTTGTTATCAAGCGGCACATCTTTTCCCAGAATAAAGCGGTAGGCGCTAATGATTTCCTCCTGCTTATCGTTCCAAACAATCAGTTGCTTAAAGGGTACTGCCGCCGTATCGTAGATGTCAATATCTACCTCTTCGCCTGTGCCACCACCGGCCAGACGAAATGTCTTTTCACGTAATCGACCGATTTCACGCATGGTATTAGGCGAATCGTGCGCATCTAACAGGTAAATGGAGTTGCCTCCGGAATTGGTTTTGCGCAAAAATTTGTCTAATGATAATTCCTTCTTAATCAGTATTTTATCAATAGGGTCGATAATTTTTTTCATTCTAAACAGTTGATTTGTATCACAAAAAAGGTTGTTCGCTTTTAGTTTGCAAAAGTAAGAAAAATTTTAACGTACACACATGTCTTTTTTCAGCGCCTCGCAAAGTTGCGGTTTGCATTCAAAGATTATACTTCAGGCTATTATGCCTGCCATTTTCACGATACTTATGGCACTTTTTCGGTAAGGCATAATTTTCTATACGCTCAATTATCTTATATCCACACTTTTAATTACGAAAAGGCAAAAATCCGAATCAAGCGAAATAACATGTCCTTTAATTCAAAAAAGGAGCGCAGGAGCTATATTTACGATTTGTTGAAATAGAAATATCTATTATAATCTGCGTCTCAAAATTTCCGCTACTATTTCGGGCGTAATTCGCTCCTCTTCCCCGAGCAGCCAGCCACGTTCTTGAAAACGCTGTACTATTTTGGGAATTACCGTTTCGGTTACATTATAATCTGAAAGTCTGGTTTTGATTCCCAACGAATTAAAGAATTTTTCTACTGCTTCAATCGTTTGATTTATCGCTTCCTGTTCATTATTAGCATGGATATGGAATACCCGTTCCCCCATTTGAATAATTTTAGCTTTCTTGTAATTTCGCATCACATCCAGCAGGCCAGGCAGCACAATGGCGAGAGTTTGTCCATGATCAATGCCGTGAAAAGCAGTTAATTCGTGTCCAATCATGTGAGTTGCCCAATCATCATCCACCCCTTGTCCAATCCAATTGTTGAGTGCCCATGTGGCCGCCCACATAATGTTGGCACGCACCGCCACATTGCTGGGATCGGCCACTATTTTTTTCCCCTCTTCCACCAGCACTTGCAGAATAGATTCGGCAAAACGGTCTTGCAGCGGAGCGTCTTGTGGACAGGTAACATATTGTTCCGTAACATGCACAAAGGCATCAATAATGCCGTTAGCGGTCTGTGTAGCGGGTAACGAAAGGGTAGTTAGCGGGTCAAGTACAGAAAATTGGGGAAAACAGAGCGGTGAACCCATAGCTAACTTCTCTTGAGTGGCATGTTTGGTAATCACAAAGCCCGAGTTCATTTCGGAACCGGTAGCAGGCAAAGTCAGCACCGTACCAAATGGCAGGGCTGCCTTAATGGGCGCATTGCCGAGCATCAAATCCCAGGCATCGCCTTTATAACAAGCCGCTGCCACAATAAATTTGGTGGCATCAATTACCGATCCGCCTCCTACGGCCAGCACAAAAGTGATGTTTTCTTTATGAATAAACTCAACCGCTCTCACGCAAGTTTCGTAATGCGGATTAGGTTCAATACCACCAAACTCAAAGAGCTGGTAGCCTTCCAAAGCTTCGGTAACCTGTTTATAAACGCCATTTTTGAAGATGCTGCCACCTCCATAAATCAATAAAATACGTTCTTTTTGAGCAATTTCTTTGCTCATCTCTTTAATCATGCCCTCTCCAAAGAGGATTTTTACCGGATTTCTATATTTGAAATTTTTCATTATATATATTTATTTTACAGATGTTTTTTCAAAATTTCATTTTTAAGAGCTAAAGTTGCCTTCATCACTCGAAATATTTCTGTGTTGCAAAAATACAAAAAAATTATTCCGAGAAAAAACGTACATTTGCACCTCTTTTTTAAAAACGGAAAAATAAGAATGAGCGAACGAAATTTTGCTGAAGACAAATTGGTGATCTGTGGAGCACGAGAAAATAATCTGAAAAATATATCTTTGGAAATTCCTCAGCATAAATTGGTAGTAATCACAGGATTAAGTGGAAGCGGGAAATCTTCACTGGCTTTTGACACTCTTTATGCCGAAGGGCAGCGGCGTTACATGGAAACCTTTTCGGCTTATGCACGGCAATTTATCGGCAATCTCAATCACCCTGATGTAGATAAGATTACCGGTCTTAATCCCGTGATTTCCATTGAGCAGAAAACGGTGAATAAAAATCCCCGCTCTACAGTGGGCACCATTACCGAAGTGTATGATTTTTTGCGATTGCTCTATGCGCGGGCAGCAAATGCCTTTTCTATAATTACAGGTGAAAAAATGGTACGCTACAGCGAAAAAGAGCTTATTGACTTGATTTTAAACTACTTTAACAATAAGAAAATTATGCTGCTCGCCCCCGTTGTGAAACGTCGCAAGGGACACTATAAAGAGTTGTTTGAAAATATTCGCAAACAGGGTTTTGTAAAAGTGCGGATAGATGGAGAGTTTAAAAACCTGACACTCAATATGATGGTGAACCGTTATAAAATTCATGATATTGAGGTAGTAATTGATGCCATAGAGGTAAGCGATACTGTTAGCACACGACTGATTAACAGTTTACGATTGGCACTAAAACACGGTAAAGGGGAATTGGCAGTATATGATAACAAAACCGGCGAAATTAAGAATTACAGTAAATTTCTGATGTGCCCCACATCAGGAATTTCTTATCCCGACCCTGAGCCAAATACCTTTTCGTTTAATTCTCCTTATGGCGCTTGTGAAAAGTGTAACGGGCTTGGCTTTGTTTCCGAAATTGACCGCGAAAAGATTATACCTAACGAAAAACTCTCTATCCGACAGGGTGCTATTGCTCCGATTGGCGCTTATAAAAACAATACTTTTTTCAAGCAATTAGAGGCTTTGAGCACTAAACATGATTTTTCTTTAGATGACCCTGTTAATACATTATCTGATAATATATTAAACATTATTCTCTATGGGTCTGACGAAGCGCTTTTTGTAAAACGCGAGGTGGCTGGATTGTCAGATGTCAGAATGGAATATCAGGGAGTTGTTAACTTTTTGCGCGATTTCGATTATGAATCTGCGCCGGCCGCTATTAAGAAATGGATTACGCAGTTTATCAATGAAACAGAATGCCCTGAATGCCATGGGGCACGGTTGAAATCGGAGTCGCTACAGTTTAAAATCGGAGAAAAAAATATTGCCGAGCTTGCCGCTATGGACATTTCGGAGTTGCTGGAATGGATAACCGTCTGCCCCCAATACTTTGACGAGCGACAACGGCAGATTGCTTACGAAATTATTCGTGAAATTAAGAGTCGATTGCACTTCTTAGCCGGCATTGGCATTCAATATCTGTCGCTCAACCGTAGCGCCAAAAGCCTGTCGGGTGGTGAAGCGCAGCGCATCCGTTTGGCTACGCAAATCAGCTCGCAGCTGGTTAATGTACTCTATATTTTAGACGAACCAAGTATTGGACTGCATCAGCGCGACAACCACCGACTTATCAAATCTCTGCAGGAACTGCGCGATTCGGGAAACTCCATTATTGTGGTGGAACATGACCGCGAAATGATGGAGGCCGCCGATTTTATTGTGGATGTGGGGCCGGCTGCCGGTGCACATGGCGGACAAATTGACGCCATTGGCTCTTATCAAGATATTTTGAAAAATCACTCTATTACAGCCGATTATCTTACAGGACGAAAACAAATAGCCGTGCCCGAACAGCGCCGCAAGGGCACAGGTAACTGTCTGATACTGAAAGGCGCCTCCGGCAACAATCTGAAAAATATAACAGTTGCCTTTCCCGAAAGTACATTTATCTGTATTACGGGCGTGTCGGGAAGTGGCAAATCCTCGCTGATAAATGAGACCCTTTATCCGATTTTGAGTCATCATTTTTATCGCAGCGATCGTAAACCATTACGATACAAAGAAATACAAGGATTGGATTTTTTTGACAAAGTAATTGAAATTGATCAGCAGCCTATCGGGCGTACACCACGCTCCAATCCGGTTACTTATGTGGGCGTTTTCGATGAAATTCGACAACTTTTTACCAACCTTCCGGAATCGAAAATCAGGGGTTATAAACCCGGTCGATTCTCCTTTAACGTGAAAGGCGGCCGATGCGAAGAGTGTAAAGGCGGTGGCATGAAAAATATCGAAATGAATTTTCTGCCTGATGTTTATGTTACCTGCGAAACTTGCAATGGCAAGCGTTACAACGATGAAACACTGGAAGTACGCTACAAGGGCAAATCAATTAACGACGTGCTGGAAATGGACATTGAAACAGCGCTTACCTTCTTTGAAAATATTCCGGCCATTGTGCAAAAATTGCAAACAATGTATGATGTAGGATTGGGCTACATCCGACTTGGGCAGTCTTCGACTACACTGTCGGGTGGCGAAGCTCAGCGGGTAAAGCTGGCTACCGAACTGTCGAAGCGCGACACTGGCAAAACTTTCTATATTTTGGACGAACCAACTACCGGACTCCATTTCCATGACATCTCCATCTTGCTCTATGTACTTAATAAATTGGTAGATAAGGGGAATACCGTACTGGTGATAGAACACAATATGGATGTGATTAAAATGGCCGATCGCATTATTGATTTAGGTCCGGAAGGAGGCAAAGGCGGCGGTCAGATTGTGGCTATCGGAACGCCTGAAGAGATTGTAGCGCAAGGGGTAGGGTTTACAGCACAATATTTGGCAAAGGAGTTGAAGTAAATTGAAAAATGCGCTATGCTGGAAAAAAATAATATTTCTTCGCCGTTTATCGCCAAAACATTTCAATTATTTGAATATCAATATTTTAATAATATTATTTATCGTCAATATTGTGATTTATTGAGACGCAATCCTGATAATGTTGCAAGGATAGAGGAGTTGCCTTTTTTGCCGATTTCATTTTTCAAGACACATAAAATAGTTTCCGGAACATTTAACCCGCAAACAGTTTTTTTCAGCAGTGGCACTACTTCAATGCAGCCATCCAAACACTATATCAAAGACTTGTCGCTTTATGAACGCAGTTTTACAGAATCTTTTTGCCACTTTTACGGCTCAATAGAAAATTATACCTTTTTAGCCTTGCTTCCCAACTATCAGGAAAACCCAAATTCGTCTCTTATTTACATGATTGACAAAATGATGCAATTATCTACCTTGCCTTACAACGGCTATTTTTTGGATAATCATCAAACACTTTTTGATCGGTTACTACAATTAAAAACGGCAAGATGCAGGGTTATCCTTTTTGGCGTTTCGTACGCTCTGTTGAATTTTGCCGAACATTACAGGTTGTCTTTTCCCGAATTGATTGTGTTTGAAACAGGCGGCATGAAAGGGAGACGGAAAGAGTTGGTAAAAGAGGAACTGCACGCTATTTTAACTGCCGCATTTGGAGTGTCGAAAATTCACTCCGAATATGGCATGTGCGAACTGCTGTCGCAAGCTTACAGCAATGGCAACAACATTTTTTACACGCCACCCCAAATGAAGTTTTTGCTGCGCGATGAACGTAATCCGCTCGTGCACAGCACTACACTCGACACAGGCCTCATTAATGTAATAGACTTGGCCAATGAACACTCCTGTGCTTTTATTGCCACAGACGATTTGGGTCGCCGCCGCCATGATGGCGGTATGGAAATTCTGGGGCGCATGGACAGTGCAGAAGTGCGGGGTTGTAATTTGCTGATAGGGATGTAAAAAGATCATGGGAATAACTCAGATTACACAACAACAGAAAAAAAGTTATGTATCTGCATAACGTAAGCTAACCGGATAACTATAATTGAGAAACTTTAACTATTTTTGCATTATGAAAATTATATGTACGGGTAAAAACTATTTGCAGCATATTGCGGAGTTTGACCATCAAATTCCACAGGAACCGGTCTTTTTTTTAAAGCCCGAATCGGCTATGATTACTCGAAATCGACCCTTTTTTCTGCCCGAATTTTCACAAGAAATACAATATGAAGCGGAAATTACAGTAAAAATCAATAAAGTGGGCAAATATATTAATGAGAAATTTGCCCATACCTATTACAATGAAATTGGCTTGGGCATTGACTTTACTGCTCGCGATCTGCAGCGTCGCTGTATGCGGGAGGGTAATCCCTGGGAAATTGCCAAAGCCTTTGACGGATCGGCCATTATCGGCAAGTTTCGCGATAAGGCAACCCTGCCGGACATGTCCCATATTCGCTTTGCGCTGTATCTGAACAGCAAGCCGGTGCAGCAGGGAAACAGCGGTGATATGATTTTTGGCATAGACAGAGTTATCAGCTATGTATCGCAGTTTATGACCCTGAAAATGGGCGATATTATTTTTACCGGAACACCATCCGGAGTGGGGAATGTAGCTATTAATGACCGCCTTACCGGATATTTGGAAGATGAAAAAGTTTTGGATTTTAAAGTAAAATAAAAAATTAATGTTATGAATACAAAAATTCGCTTAATTGTAATGAATTTTCTCCAATATGGCGTTTGGGGAAGCTGGTTAATCTCTTTGGGAACCTATTTGAAAGGCACGCTCCATTTTTCGGGCTTGCAAATAGGCAGTTTTTATGCCACAATGGGCATTGCATCGCTCTTTATGCCGGCCGTCACGGGAATCATTGCCGACCGCTGGCTGCCGGCTCAAAAAGTATTGGGGCTGTGTCATATTTTCGGCGCCATTTTTATGTTTTTGGCAGCAGGACAAACCGCATACAGCGAACTTTATCCCCTGATATTGCTGGGCGTAATATTTTATATGCCCACCATTGCGCTATCTAATTCTGTGGCTTACAATGCTTTATCAAAATCAAATCTTGATGCAGTTAAACATTTTCCGCCTGTTCGCGTTTTTGGAACAGTGGGATTTATTGTAGCCATGTGGGCTGTTGATTTGCTTGGTTTTCGTCCTACGCCTAACCAACTTTACCTTTCGTCCGGGCTGGGTATTCTGCTCGGCATTTATGCTTTTACTTTGCCAAACTGTGTTATTAATAAAGAAGTTAGCGCTAAAAATTGGATTGAAGCGCTTGGCCTTCGCGCCTTTTCGTTGTTTAAACAGAAAAAAATGGCAATTTTCTTTATTTTTTCAATGTTTCTCGGAATGTCGTTACAAATAACTAACGGATTCGCAGATAGTTATATTGTAAGTTTCGGCAATAATCCCGATTTTGCCGAAACTTTCGGCGTAAAACACTCCACTATTTTGATTTCTCTTTCGCAGATTTCGGAAGCTCTTTGCATCTTATTGATACCCTTCTTTTTACGAAAATTCGGTATTAAAATTGTGATGCTGATTTCGATGCTGGCATGGGTGCTGCGTTTTGGTCTTTTGGGCGCAGGCGATCCGGGCGCAGGCGTTTGGATGTTCATCCTCTCTATGCTCGTTTATGGGGTAGCGTTTGATTTCTTTAATATTTCAGGTTCGCTTTTTGTGGAAAAAGAGACCGACCCAGCTATTCGCAACAGAGCACAAGGCGTTTTTATGCTGATGACTAACGGTTTTGGAGCGCTTATCGGTTCATACCTTGCCGGAATAATAATAGACAAATATTTATGGCCCAAGTCATGGTTTATTTTCGCAGGTTTTGCTCTTGTTGTAGCGATAGCTTTTGCGTTTATCTTTAAATATAAGCATGAACAGGAAAACAGAATTTAGAATGAAAGACCATACTTTGTGTAAAGAGGGCATTATAAGAGCAATTACCGATACGGAATTTGTGGTAGAAACCATGCAAAGTTCGGCTTGTAGCGGTTGTCGTGCCAAAACGTTATGCTCCATGGATCGCAAAAGCGAATTGATGCGTATTCCGAGATGTGCCGAAGACGAAGCATTTGCAATAGAAGATCAAGTGCATATTAAAATAGCTTCTTCGGCTGGAGCAAAAGCCGTAATATGGGGTTACCTGTTTCCGTTGCTGGTTTTAGTCATCACGCTATTCACTGTTTATACCTTCACGCATAATGACCTGATTAGTGTATTTGTGGCTTTAGCTTGCACTGCATTTTACTATTTGATACTCAACAGGCTGAATAAAAAGATAGCAAAAAAAATCGTATTTTATTTAACCAAACTGTAACATTCTCTTTCCTGTTTTGTAATATCCTGCCGCTATTTTTGCGCATCGAAAAATAGAGCAGAATAGCAGAAATGATTGAAACCAAAGATATAAACTTTTATTACGGCGATTTTCAGGCTTTGAAAAACATAAGCATGAAAATTGAATCAAACAGCGTTACTGCTTTTATTGGCCCTTCAGGTTGCGGAAAGTCCACATTTCTAAGAATTTTCAATCGAATGAATGAATTGATTGAGAAAACTCGGTTAACCGGTTTTTGTTCGGTAAACGGACAAAATATTTACCATAAATCGGTACAGGTGGACGAGCTGCGAAAAAAAGTAGGCATGGTGTTTCAAAAACCCAATCCTTTTCCAAAATCCATTTTTGAAAATGTGGCTTACGGCCTGCGTGTCAATGAAATGGGCAATAAGTCGTTCATTGTGCAACGGGTGGAAGAATCGCTGAAAGCTGCCGCCCTATGGAATGAGGTGAAAGATAAATTGAAAAAATCGGCTTTTGATCTCTCTGGTGGACAGCAACAGCGATTATGTATTGCCCGAGCATTGGCGGTGCACCCTTCTATTCTGCTTATGGACGAACCCGCCTCTGCCCTTGATCCAATATCCACCTCCAAAATCGAAGAGTTGATTTATTCCCTGAAACAAGCCTACACTATTGTAATTGTTACGCATAATATGCAGCAGGCTGCTCGTGTAAGCGACAAAACCGGCTTTTTTATGCTCGGTGAACTGATAGAATTTAACGATACCAAAAAGATATTCCTTAACCCCGACCATGAACAGACGCAAAACTATATTACAGGACGATTTGGCTAATTTAGAATTTAAAAAATGAACCACAAGGAAACCGAACTGCAAGCGCTTAAAGAAGAAGTGAGTCAGATGTGGAAACTGGTGATTTCACAGGTAGAAAAGAGCCGACAGGCTTTTCTAAATCGAGATATGGAGATGGCACGGGAGATTATCAGTCGCGAAAAACGTGTTGACGTTTTTGAACTAAAAATAGATTGCGATTGCGAAAATTACATCGCGCTCTATAATCCTGTGGCAGTTGACTTACGATTAGTGCTTTCGCTTATTAAAATTAGCAGTACCCTCGAAAGAATCGGTGATTTCTGTGAAGGCATAGCCCGCTATGTCATTGATGATTATTGTCAAGCCATTGAATTGCAAATTATTGAAGATCTGCAAATTGAAAAAATGTTTGAAGGATTAAGTGCCATGTTGTCCGACAGTTTTGTTGCCCTCGAATCTGAAAATACCCGTATGTCGGGTAAGATTCTCTCCAAAGATGAGGAAATTGATCAGCTTTACCGCAACGCCATTGACCTTCTAAGCAATTATTTGCAAAAAGCACCCAACCTGATACGTTGCGGCTTGGAACTCATGCTGTTAATCAGAAAATTGGAACGCATCGGCGACCACTGCGGAAACATTGTGGAAGAAATTGTCTTCTACATTGACGCCAAAGTGTTGAAACATGGAAAAAACAATAATGTAAACATATAGAGAAAATTGCTGTATTTTCGCAAAAAAGTAAAATCATGATTCATAAAATTCTAATTGTTGACGATGAAGTGCTCATTAGAGAAGTACTTGAATTTAATTTAGCCAACGAGGGGTTTCAAATCACCTGCGCCGCCTCTGCCGAAGAGGCTTTGAAAAAACTTTCGTCCGACCATGCACTTATCTTGCTTGATGTAATGATGGAGGGCGTGTCGGGTTACAAATTTGCTCAAACCTTGCGCGAAAAGGGCAATACCATTCCTATTATTTTTCTTACTGCAAAAGATACTGAAAATGACATGCTTACAGGTTTTTCGGTAGGTGGAGACGACTACATTGCCAAACCTTTTTCAATTAAGGAAGTTATAGCAAGGGTGAAAGCGGTGCTTAAACGGCAACCGATGGCCAACAAATTTATGCTGAATAAGTTTGTACTTGATTTTAATAGTAAAGAGCTGACTATCAATGCAAAAAAAATTGACCTCACCAAGACTGAATATAATGTACTTGCTTTGCTTATCACACATCAAAATCGCGTAATTTCAAGAGAAGAGATGATTGACACCGTGTGGAAAGAGACTCCATTTATTACAGAACGTACTGTGGATGTGCATATTACACGCTTGCGCAAAAAGCTGGGTAAATATGCGGCTGCCCTCGTCAACCAAGCGGGATTTGGCTATCGGTTTAATGCTTCCAGAATATGAAAATAAGTTATCGAAAAAAACTTTTTTTCACTTTTGTATTGATTTTTTCACTCTTTACAATTGGCATTGTTATCTTTGAACAGAGGCGCGAAAAAGAGTATAAAACCGAAGCGCTCGAAGAGAAGTTAGACGCCTATGCCCAAATTTTTAACGAAGCTTACCAGCGCAATGTGTCTCCCGATACTATTTTAACTGATTTTCCCACTCATATTCGCTTGTCTATCGTTGATAATCAGGGATTTGTAATTTACGACAATATTATTAAAAACGTAACACAGTTGGGAAATCACGCTACCCGTCCCGAAATCAGCGCAGCGCAACAGAAGCAGAAAGGGTCAGACATTCGCACCTCAACATCCAATCATCAACCTTATCTTTACTACGCCAAGCGTTTCGACGATTACTATATCCGCGTAGCATGGCCTTACGATGTGCAGATGCGCAATTTTTTGAAATCAGACAATGTTTTTCTCTACTATATTGTGGCGCTTTTTATCTTCGGATTAATATTAATTCATTATGTATCAGGAAGATTCGGAAAATCAATACGCAAACTCAATGAATTTACCTTTTTAATTGAAAATGGAGAATTGAGCTTGGCAAATCCATCTTATAAAATGCAGTCGAATAAGATCGAAAACTATTTTCCTGAAGATGAATTGGGCGTAATCGGAAAGCGAATGGCTGATATTTATGAAAAACTAAAATTAAGTGAGGCGGAAACTTCGCATCAGAAAGAAAAATTGCTGCAGCACGTACACAGTTCGGAAGAGGGAATATGCTTTTTTACACCCGGCAAAATGGTAGAATTTTATAACGGGCTCTTTTTTCAGTATTTGAATACCATTATTGATAAAACCGATAGCACTCCACTGGTTATTTTTTCGGACAGTCATTTTGAAAATATAACTGATTTCCTTGCAAACAGGGAGAAAAATGAACATTATTGGGAAACTAAAATAGAGAAACAAGGCAAAATATTTATGGTTCGCATCAATGTTTTTGAAAATGGCAGCTTTGAAATTATCTTGAATGATATTACGAAAACGGAGAAAAACAGACTGCTGAAACAGGAGATGACCGGCAATATTGCCCATGAGTTGAGAACTCCGATTACAGGAATACGGGGCTGTTTGGAAACAGTGTTGGAAAATCGGTTGGATAGAGAAAAAGAGCGCTATTTTATACAACAGGCTTACGAAAAAGCGCTGGCGCTTTCCGAGCTGATACAGGATATGAGTCTGCTCACCAAAATAGAAGATGCACCACATTCGTTTCAAGCGAAACAGGTAAATATTACCTCGTTACTCAAAGAGTTACAAGCTGATTTTATGGCAGCATTACAGGAAAAACAGATGACTGTGGGGTGGAATATGCCCGACAATCTGCTTATCAACGGCAATCAAACCTTGCTTTATGCCATTTTCCGCAATTTGACCGATAATGCAATACGTTATGCAGGCCATCATGTTCATATTCAAATAGATAAATACAAGGAAGATAACGAATTTTACTACTTTTCTTATTCCGATAACGGAGCGGGCATTGCAGATGAACAACTCCTCAATCGTCTTTTTGAGCGATTCTACCGCATCAGCGAAGGACGCACTCGCGACAATGGCGGTTCCGGCTTAGGTCTCTCCATCGTGAAAAATGCTGTGCTCTTTCATAAAGGCACTATCGCTGTCAAAAATAAACCCGATGGCGGCTTAGAGTTTTTGTTTACTCTCCGAAAATAGAAAAAACAACTGAATTGCTATACGCTTAATCTTCCAAAAAAAAGACAATAGAACTCACCACACGCGCCTTTTCCAAATAGGGTTCCTGCGGTGCAGAATTGTCTGAGGCTTCATCGTCATAATAGTATCTGCCGGCAATAGTAATTTGACCTTGTGAGGCTGTTTTGATTTTGCCCAACTTCGATTGTGAATCTTTGGCAAACTGTTCGCCGGCAGTACGGGCATTTTTGGTACTTTCGGCAATCAATTCCGGTTTTATCGTATTCAATTCCGGAAAAGTGTAGTCGCAATTTACATCCACGGTCAACCCTTTATCCACCAAATTAAGCAACATCTCTTTTGATATTTTTTCGGCATCTTCTACACTGGCAATCATTACCGTTATGCTTTTAGAAGCGTTGTAGCGATCTTTTTTTACCTTGATGCGCTTTCCGTCAACCCAATCCCACTCGTAATAATTTTTGGAGTCGTAAAGATTAATATCGGATATCATAGCGTTCTTATAACCCTTTCCTTTCAAATAGGATTGAATGTCAACTGTTTGATTGTCTAATTTAGCAACCAGCTCTTTCGGCACATCCCCCGAAAAAGAGAATGACAAAATAATCTTGGCCTCTGTAGCCTTGATTTGCTTTTCTGCCAATCCTTTAACGGTTACGACACGCTCCTTGTTAGAAAAACTTTGCAACCCTTTACTGATGCAAATGCCCAATACAATTAAACCTGCACACAGGAGTATTCCCACTAAAATTAATTCGTTTTTTTTCATTTTAAATATTGTTAAGTCAAAAATTTCTGTTCAATCATTTTATTAACACAAAATCCTCTAATTCTGATAAATAATATTCGGGGACAAAAATAGGAAAAATTTCTTGACCATTAAATTTGTTTATGAAAAATGAGGAAATTCATGGCCAAAGCCGTTTTGATAACTCCAATACTTTTAGCAACAGAGCATTTTTTTGCCTTTTTAAAATACAGTAACGCCAGGATGCCCAAATTTTCAATCTTCGCACTCTATAGGCATAAAAGAAGAACAGAAGTCCAAAAGCAACGGTTATTTGCAACAGGGCAACCCAAAGATGTTCCGACAAAATCCACGAAGTAACAAACAAGGCAACATACCAAATCGGAAAAGCAATAATGGCGCTGGCGGCATAGTTAAATGACGAATGCAACATTTTATCTTTCACCATTTTACGAAATATTCCGCTAAAATGGAAAGGGAGTCCGTTATAGATAAAACCGGCTAAGGCCAAAGGGAACAGCAATACCATTATTAAAGATTGTAAAAGCAGTTTGCTCAGTACAGGTGGATAGTTGATAATCCAGTCGTGCAGTTTGAGTTTTACCAAGCCGGTGCGATAGGCGCGCGTGTCGGCCATAAGTTGAGCATAACGTTCCGGTTCGGTAATTTGAAGTTGTGTCAGTTCGCTTACAATTTGCAAATCTTCCTGCAGTTGAGTGGGTAAACAGCGCGGATTTTGCTTTTGAGCAAGCAAGCGTACCGTGTGCCACCGATTGCGCAACAAATCTATTTCAGCATAATATTCTTGATCTTCGACATTGAGAGTCATGGCTTTAACTCTTTTTATGCACTCTTCATTAAGTTGCAAATAAGCATTGTTGGATTCGGTTTTATAGAGTTCAAGATAGGGTTGCAGGGGAAAAGGCTTGCCCACGGTAATCACCAACTCGCCGCGAAAATGAAAGTAATTTTTGTAGTGCAGACTTGCCGGTACAATTTGCAATCCAAGCCTGTAATCGGCATACTCTTCGGCGGCAAAGGCTACGCGCGGAAAGCCCTTTTTAAATGTAGCCATAAAATGCCCCGCCTGATGTTGCGCTTCGGGATACATAACCAGCGTAGCTCCTTGCTGCAACGCTTTCGAGGCAATTTTAAAGATGTGATTATTGCTGCGAATATCGTTAAATGAACCGTCTCGGCGTCTAAAAGTAGGCAAGATTTTCAAAAAACGCAATATCTTAGCAATAGTATCATGCTTGAAAATATCGCCGCGTGCAATAAAAATCGGCTGTCTGTTATCTTTAAAGAGACAGAGAATAGCCAGCGGATCCATGAGACCGTTTTGATGGTTGGTGATAAAAAATGAGGGCGAATCTTTCGGAGGGATATTTTCCCTGCCAATTACATATATCTTTTTATAATAGAGCTTATTATGTGTAAATTTGATATATGGTAATAAAAAGTTGTAAAGCTTGTCGAAACGGGCGATATTTTCTAAATTAATCATCTCAATAGGGTTAAGAAAATATAGAAAATGAAATCATTAAGGCATAATTTTAAGCTCATTGATAATGTTTTGCGCATTGGCAAATTTATCTATGATAAAAAGCATATAGCGGGTATCCAAGCTGATATTGCGACAACGACTCACGTCGTAATTCACATCGCTCATGGTGCCTTCCCACACACGGTCGAAATTAATGCCAATCAACTCGCCCGTAGCGCTGATTACCGGGCTGCCGGAGTTGCCTCCTGTGGTGTGGTTGCTGGCAATAAAAGCCACCGGCAATTCACCTTTTTCATTGGCATAACGCCCGAAATCGTTAGCTTCATAAAGCGCTTTTAATCTACTATCTACCTTATAATCAAATATATCCTGATTTTCTTTATCCATAATGCCTTTTATGGTGGTGTAATAGAGATACTCTTTGCCGTCTTCCGGCGAAAACCCTTGCACTTTTCCGTAAGTTACTCTTAATGTGAGATTTGCGTCAGGATAAAATACCCTCTGCGTATCCTTTTCCATTAAGGCCTTAACATAAATTCGATAGTGATTATTTAACTGCTGTTCTACACCGGTTAGCTTTTTAACTGCCTCAAAATATTGCGTATAGGCGGGAATCAGCAGTTGCATAGCTTCATTTTTTCCCATTTTGACCAATTGTTTGGCAGAGGCATTTTTAACAAATTCGGTAAATGTTTCTGCAGTAGCAAAGGGCGAATTATCGTAAATAGCGGTAGCTATGCGTCTCCATTCGTTTTCAGGCAGGTTGATGTAGCGTTTCAAATCGTCAGGAATAAGGGCAGGATCAAGGGTGAAAAAATAGTAATCCATTAGTTTCACAAATACTTCTTTATCAATGGATTGATAATAAGTGGCATAGAAATTTCCAATTTTAGCTGTCAGCTTATCTTTCGCGGATTGCAGTTGGGCAGATGTAGTTGTCTTATCTTCTGCTAATTTAATAACCGGCCAAAAGTTGCTGTACAGGAAGCGCAACAGTTCGGTAGCGGCAAAAGTCTCACCAATATAGCTGCAGGTTTTCACCAAATTGCGATACTCGGCATAATCGTCATGTAAATTCAACAATATGTTGCCATATAATGATTTACGTTCTTGACTGGCATTAGCCCACTGTTGAAAATCGGCTTCTTCAATTTTTTTGCGGGCAATCACTTTACATTCCATAATCCCTTTATTTTCGCCAATCCACTTTTTCCACCCATTAGAGATATTGTTAGCTTTGGCCGAATACATAAGGCGTATGGCCGGTGATTGATCCATGTATTTTTTCATGATGTTGAGACGTGCGCCACGTTGGTCTATTGCTACCGGATTGCGGTGATTTACAATCAAATCCACGCCGTCGGAAGTCAAAAACTGAGTGGTAGAGCCAGGGTAGCCAAATACCAGAGTAAAGTCATTTTCCTGCACGCCCTTAATAGAGACAGGGAAAAAACGCTTCGATTTCAACGGCACATTTTGTTCATTATATTCGGCTGGCGAGCCATCAGGGGCAGTATAGATGCGGTAAAGTGAAAAATCGCCGGTGTGACGCGGCCAAACCCAATTATCAGTATCGCCGCCAAACTTCCCAATACTTTCAGGAGGAACACCTGCCAAGCGGATATCTTTATAGATCTCATTGATAAACATAAAGTACTGATTCCCATAAAAAAACGGCTTAATCACAGCAGTATAGTGCGTGCCGGCAACAGCCTCCTGCTTTAATCTCCCCATGTTTTTTTGAATGATGGCTTCGCGTTCATCCATTCCAGTAAGATCGGTTATGCCATCAAGCACTTGACTAGTAACATCTTCCATGCGAACCAGGAAAGTAACAGTGAGGCCGGTATTGGCTATCTCTTCACTATGATTTTTAGCCCAGAAACCGTCTTGTAAATAGTTATGTTCCAACGTGCTATGTCCCTGTACATAGGAATAGCCACAGTGATGATTGGTAACCAACAGCCCGTCAGCCGAAATCAATTCGGCTGTACAGCCACCGCCAAAGAGCACTATGGCATCTTTCATGCTGTTTTGATTTATGCTGTAAATGTCTTCTGCCGTGAGTTTAAAGCCCATTTTTTGCATTTCAGCTTCATTATACTTTAAAAAGATTGGCAACCACATGCCTTCATCGGCGTGCAGGAGAGCGATGTTAAGCATAAAGATTCCACATAGTAGTAACGCTAATTTTTTCATTATAAATAAGTTTTATAAATTAATAATTGAGAGCAAAAATACAGGATTTTTTTGAATGATCTTCACGATTTTTGTTTTTGAATTGAAAATATGCTGTATGATGCATTATAATCGTTAATGACTGTCAGACCTTGAGCAGGGAGTCAGATTCTCCGAAGTAAACCTTTTAGCTGCTTTCCTGTTTTGAACGATAATTTTTTTGTACTTTTGCAATGCATATACCGGACAATATTTTGCTCTCTTATAACATATAAAATTAAATGTTTCATCTGATATGTGCAATTTTTATTTTAGAAATTCAGGTAATAAATACTATGAAACGATTTTTAATTTCAGGCGGAGGCACTGGCGGGCACATTTTTCCCGCCATAGCCATAGCGAATCGCATCAAGAGCACTATGCCGGATGCGGAGATTCTTTTTATCGGGTCGAATCGAAAAATGGAGATGAAGCGAGTCCCTGAGGCCGGCTATCCCATTGTGGGTTTGGATATTTACGGCATTAGCCGCAGCTTGTCGTTCAAAGGGTTGTGGCATAACTTGAAATTGCCTTTTGTGCTGCTGAAAAGTATGCGTAAGGCACACAAAACCATTCGGAACTTTAAACCCGACGTGGCCATTGGCGTGGGAGGATTTGCCAGTGGTCCAGCATTGCGAGCAGCTATTTCGCTGGGAGTACCGGCGCTTATTCAGGAACAAAATTCCTATCCGGGCATTACCAATAAGTTGCTGGCCAAAAAAGTACGGAAAATTTGCGTAGCCTATGAGGGGCTGGAAAAATATTTTCCTGCCTCAAAAATTGTGTTTACCGGTAATCCTATACGTGCAGAATTGCTTGATATTCAGTATAAAAATGAGGATGCTTATCGTTTTTTCGGCTTACAAAAAGGGATAAAAACAGTACTGATTATGGGAGGCAGTTTAGGAGCACATGCTATCAACGAATGTATAGTGCAGTCGCTCCCGACATTGAAAAAAGAGCAAATACAATTGATTTGGCAGACCGGAGAACAGTATTATAATGCCCATGAAGAGAAACTTACAAAACTGGAGGCTGCACAAATCAAAATTATGCCTTTTATTTATAATATGAATTATGCTTATAGTGTGGCTGATATTATTGTGTCTCGGGCGGGTGCGTTAGCTATTGCCGAATTGGCCGTGGTGGGTGCATCTGCCTTATTGGTGCCATTCCCCTTTGCTGCCGAAGACCACCAAACCAAAAACGCCCAAGCCTTGGCCAACCACCAGGCAGCTTGCCTTATCCCCGATAGTTGTATTGACACTCAATTGCTGCCGCAACTGCTGGAATTAATTCATAACGAAAGCCTGTGCCAAACTTTGAAAATCAACATTAAGCAATTCGCCAAGCCAAATGCTATCAATTTGATTTTCAATGAAATAATAGGATTAATATCTTAAAACGATATAAATGACGAGCTGGCTAACTTGCCGTTAGCACTCAATTTCCAGGCACCAGTTGTGGGTGTCGGGATATTCGCCGTATTGAATGCCTTGCAATCTTTCATACAGTTTTTTACACCACTGGCCGGCCTCTTTGTTGCCGGAAGCAAATTTATAAACTGCGCCGGTTTCTCTATCTTGAATTTCGCTAATAGGTGAAATAACGGCTGCCGTGCCGCAAGCACCTCCTTCTTCAAAGGAATTCAACTCGTCCACCATAATATCCCGTTCTTCCACCTTTAATCCTAATTCAGCAGCTAAAACCCTGAGACTCATATTGGTAATAGAGGGTAAAATGGAGGGTGATTTTGGGGTGATATAGACCCCATTTTTAATGGCAAAGAAATTAGCCGGACCGGCTTCATCAATTTTGGTTTTGGTTTTAGAATCCAGGAAAAAACAGGAAGAAAAGCCTTCATGATGTGCTCTTTCGCTGGCGCGCAAGCTGGCAGCATAGTTACCTCCAATTTTCACATGACCGGTTCCCAGAGGAGCAGCGCGATCATAATCACGGGCAATCTGCATTTTTACCGGACGAAATCCCTCTTTAAAATAGGGCCCTACCGGCGATACAAAAACAATAAAGGTGTATTCGTCGGCCGGCTTTACGCCAATACGTTCGCCTGTGCCAATCAATAAGGGTCGTATGTATAATGAACCATTCGTACCGTAAGGCGGGATAAAGTTAGCGTTCATTTTTACCGCTTCAATTACTGCCTTTTTAAAAATTTCATTGGGAACAGGTTGCATCATCACCGCTTCGGCGGAATTTTGAAGCCGCTTGCTGTTTTCATCCCACCGGAACAGGCGCACTTTGCCATCTTTGCCTCTGAAAGCTTTTAATCCCTCAAAAGCCTCTTGTCCATAGTGCAAACAAGTTGCCGCTATATGAATTGAAAATTTTTCTGAGTCGCTGATTTCCAAATCGCTCCATTTTCCGTCTTTAAAATAACAACGAATGTTGTAATTAGTTTTGAGATAACCAAAGGTTAAATTCTTCCAATCAATATTCTCCATAAAATTTATGTTTTTAAGATTATATATTTTCTGCAAAAAATCAAATAGAAACCAGTGTTCTAATCGGGGCATTGCCCAATTTTTTTCGGCCTGCCAAACTTGTTAATTCCATAAAAAAGAGATAGTTGACAGAAATCGGTTTAAAATTTTCGACTAATCGCGCCGCTGCACTTGCTGTACCGCCAGTAGCCAGAATATCATCCAAAATCAACACACGCTTTCCGAAAGGCATGGCATCCTGATGTATCTCAATTTGAGCAGTTCCATACTCCAGAGCGTAAGATTCACTATAAGTTTTGTAAGGTAATTTTCCCTTTTTACGAATAGGGGCAAATGGTATCTTCAGTTCCAGTGCCAATGCAGGCGCAAAATAAAAGCCACGTGCCTCCAAACCCACAATCACTTCGGGATTCAACTGTCGGGCTGCAGCTACCAAAGTTTGGAATATCCCGTCAAAAGTTTCCGGGTCATTAAGAATTGTCGTAATATCATAAAATTTGATGCCCTTTTCAGGAAAATCTTCTACAATTCTTACTTTGTTTACATCTATCATTGCCAAAAATTTGATTTTGCAAAAATACAAAAAAAGATATAACGTATTTTCGTATTTTTGCATTTTACAAAAATCATATCGTATGAAATATACCATTTCTCTTAAAGGCATGGAATTTTATGCCTATCATGGCTGTTTTCAAGAGGAAAAAATTATCGGCACTCGATTTAAAATAGATACCGTTTTGGTATGTCATGCTGAAGAGGCTGCTGTTACCGATGATATTTGTAAAACGATTAATTATCAGCAAGTTTACGCCGAAATCAAAAAAATTATCAGCCACCCGGCCAATATTTTGGAATCTATTGCCTATCGCATTTTAACGCAATTGAAAGCGGTTTTTCCGCAAATTGCATACGCTACCGTTACCGTTTATAAACTAAATCCTTCAATTGGAGGCAAAACGGAGTCGGTTTCCGTAACTGTGGAAGAGGATTATTTGAATAGCTAAACAACCATGCTTCGTCTTGAAATAAGTTTAAATAGGTTATCTCAAAACGGAACAAGTACGGTTATTATCATCAAATCTACTCTTGCTTCTTATTTTTAGGTTCTTCTTTAGGCTTTTCCGTTTTTTGCATCTCTTTTAGTGCTTTCGACTTGCCCAGATAGTCGGGCAAATCCATGCCGGCCTGGTTAAACAGGTCGTTGAGAGGAGGAACGGCTTTCATTAAACCGGCAATAAAACTGGCGGTTGTGGTATTGCTTTCGCCACCGTTAGCGCTATCCCAAACGGTAATTTTGTCAATTTTAATATTCTTGATAGCCTCTACCTGAGTTTTAACCAATTCAGGTAATTTTTCGATAAGCAGCAATTGATAAGCATTTTGTGCATCGCCGGCAGCTTGCACTACCTTTTCATAGCCTTGTGCCTGTTTGGTCAAAATCTCATAAAGACCTTTAGCTTCGGCTTCCATTTTGGCAAAAATAGCATCCGCTTCTCCTTTGGCGTTCACGCGCAATTTTTCAGCCTGTGCTTCGGCGTCAATAATAGCTTTCTGCTTGGCAATCTCAGCAGGCACCACAATATTGGCCACCTGAGAAGCACGCTCCCGTTCCTGTCGTACCGTTTCGGCTTTCTGTTCGGCTAAATAAGACTCTTCGAGCGCCTTGGCCTGTTGCACCTTTTCGGCAGCAATAGCCAGACGCAATGCTTCAGCTTCTTTTTCGCGGCGGGCAGCGTCGGAATTAGCAATTTGCACTTTCGCCGCGTTTTCGCCCTGAATGGCAATTGCATTCGCTTCGGAGGTCTTCACGCGCGTATCACGCTCGGCTTCCGCTTTTCCAATCGACTCGTCTTTTATCGCAGCAGCAATGCTTATCTCTTTGTCTTTCTTGGTTATAGCAATTTTCACGTCCCTGTCTCGCAACGTTTCGGCAATCTGCGTATCACGCTCACGGTCGGCATTGGCCTTACCGGTTTCGCCTATCTTTTCCTGTTCGGCTACCGAAATTTTGGCTTCATTAATAGCCCTTGCAGCAGCTTCCTGACCCAGTGCCACAATATAGCCTGACTCGTCTGTGATGTCGGTAACATTCACATTGATAAGCTTTAATCCGATTTTGCGCAATTCGGTATCTACATTGTTAGAAATATTGTCTAAAAACTTGTCTCGATCTGAATTAATTTCCTCAATGGTCATTGTGGCAATTACAAGACGTAACTGTCCGAAAAGCATGTCTTTAGCCAATTCCTGAATTTGCGACGGACTAAGTCCCAATAGCCTTTCGGCGGCAGAATTCATGTGTTGTGCTTCGGTAGAAATGGCGATTGTGAAACGGCAGGGTACATCCACGCGGATATTTTGCTTACTGAGCGCATTGGTAAGATTAGCCTCAATGGAAATAGGTTTCAAATCAAGAAAGGCATAATCTTGAATGACCGGCCATATAAAAGCGCCGCCGCCGTGAATACACTTCGCAGAGGAGCCGCCGGTATTGCCGTAAACCACCAAAATTTTGTCGGATGGACAGCGTTTATAACGTGAAACAAGCGCCATAATCAGGATAAAGCCGACTACGACAGCAATGACAATTAAATAGACAGGATTCATGAGATTTAAATTTTAGTTACTAAAACAGTTTGATTATCAATAATTTCGACCACATGTACTTTGGCGCCGGTCGCTATTTTTTCCTGGTTGGTCAGGGCAGCAATTTCATGCACCGACCCCTTTACGCTGATTTGGATAATGCCTTTGCCTGATTTTTCAGCAGGAATGGCCAAATAGACATCAGCAGTTTGATTAAGTGTATTTTCGATATGGAATGTATTGTCTTTGTTGAGTTTAAGCAACGCTTTTATCAATAAAAAGAAAAGCAGTACAAAGAGAATACCGGTGATAACGGCACAGAGTGACACCCAAATTTTGGCTTCAAAAGTGTTGTAAAAACAGACACCGCCCCAGCCGAAACCTAAGAAAAAATTCACTAAATTGCGCAATGAAAAGAATTGAAAAGGGCCATCCATTGAAGTATCGCCGTCAAAATCAGCGTTCAATCCATCATGGCTGTCCATCCCTATAAAAGTCATAATCATTTGGATTACAAATATTAAAGAAGCCGTTCCTGCGATAATCCAATAAATTTTAAGCACCGCTTCCAATGAATTTAACCATTCCATATTTTTCTTATTTTGTGTTCATAAAATTATTGCAAAAGTAAGATTTTTTTTCATAGCACATCAAAAAAATAACTGTCAGAACAATTATTTTGTTTTTTTTACCCGTTTTTTTGTATCTTTGCACTTTAATTTTAAAATCATAAAAGTTATAATAATTGGATGATAATGATTTTCCGCTTAACTGAGAAAGTTGGTTTTACTTTGGAACACCAATAGTAGCTACTTTAACTCATTTCGGAATTTACGCACAAAAACACGTATTTGCATGTAAAAAATGAAGAGATGAATTTTTCCGGCGCACGTCAAGCCATAATGTTGGCTCCTGGTGAACAGTATATGTTTATCGAGGATATTAAAACCCGTAATGTGGAAGCTCACGAAGGCAGTCATAATACCGGAGTTGCATTTAACACGACTATTGCCAGAAACGATTTGCCCAGTTGCATTTTATTGGTAAATTTTAAAGGCCAAAAATCTGTAAAAATATCAAATCTGCAAATATTAAATAAAATATTTGCAGTAAATAATCCTGTTCATAAAATGTTCAATGAATTTTAAATTAGAGTCTCGTTTTCAACCAAGTGGCGATCAGCCTTCCGCTATCCGACAATTGGTAGAAGGGTTGCAGCGGGGCGATGCAGCGCAAACATTGCTGGGTGTTACTGGCTCTGGCAAAACGTTTACCATTGCCAACATGCTCCAAGAGGTGCAACGGCCGGCACTGATTTTGAGCCACAATAAGACGCTGGCTGCTCAACTTTATAGCGAATTTAAGCAGTTTTTTCCACAAAATGCGGTAGAATATTTTGTCTCTTACTATGACTATTACCAGCCGGAGGCCTATCTTCCGACCACCAATACCTATATTGAAAAAGACCTTTCAATTAATGATGAGATCGAAAAATTAAGACTCAGAACCACCTCAACACTGCTTTCCGGAAGGCGTGATGTGATTGTAGTGGCCTCCGTATCATGTATTTATGGCATTGGAAACCCTGACGACTTTGCTAAAAATGTCATTAATATTCATACCGGCAAAGTTATTGACAGAAATCAGCTGCTTTATGCGTTTGTCAATAGCCTCTATTCGCGTACGGAAGTAACACTCGAACCGGCCAAATTCCGTGTGAAAGGCGATACGGTCGATATTTTTCCGCCTTACAATGACAATGCCTACCGAATTATTTTTTGGGAAAACGAAATTGAATCCATTGCTGAAATTGAACCCGGCAATGGGGCAAAAATTCAATCTTTAGACAGTCTTACGGTCTATCCTGCCAATCTTTTTGTTACTTCGCAAGATTCTATGAACCATGCCATTAATCAAATTAAATTAGATCTGGGCATGCAAATCGAGTATCTAAAATTGCTTGATAAGCATTTGGAAGCAAAGCGGTTGGAAGATCGCGTAAACTATGATGTAGAGATGATGAAGGAACTGGGCTATTGTTCGGGCATTGAAAATTATTCTCGTTATTTCGACGGGCGTAATCCGGGAGATCGTCCTTTTTGTGTTTTAGACTTTTTTCCCGATGATTTCATCACAGTGATTGACGAAAGCCATGTTACCGTGTCGCAAATTGGGGCAATGTTTGGAGGTGATCGTTCCCGCAAAATTAATTTGGTTGACTATGGATTCCGACTGCCGGCGGCTTTAGACAATCGTCCGTTGCGTTTTCATGAATTTGAAATGCTGGTTGGACAAACTATTTATGTGAGTGCCACGCCGGCCAAGTACGAACTGGAGAAATCGGGCGGCATAATTGTGGAACAAATTGTACGTCCTACCGGTCTTCTTGACCCGCCTATTGAGGTGCGCCCTGCCGACAATCAGGTGGACGACCTGTTGGAGGAAATTGAGTTGACAGTAAGTAAAGGCGAGCGGGTGCTGGTTACCACGCTTACCAAGCGCATGGCAGAGGAGTTGTCGTCATATCTGATACGAATAGGCGTTAAAACACAATACATTCATTCAGATATAGAAACTCTGGAGCGGGTTGAAATTCTTAAAGACCTGCGTTTTGGCGCTATTGACGTGTTGGTGGGCGTAAATCTGCTGCGCGAGGGGTTAGACTTGCCTGAAGTGTCGTTGGTAGCCATTATGGATGCCGACAAAGAGGGCTTTTTGCGCAATGAGCGCTCGCTTACCCAAACGGCAGGACGGGCGGCGCGTCATCTTAACGGACACGTAATTTTTTATGCCAATAAAGTTACTCAGTCCATGCAGGCTACTATGGATGAAACTAACCGCCGCCGCACCAAGCAAATGGCTTATAATGAAGCGCATAATATTACTCCAAAAGGAGTATCAAAATCGGAAGAAATGCCTTCACTTGCTTATAAGGATGGACAGAAACGGCGTTTTTCCTCCACCTACGTTATGAAAGAAGAACAAGGTTTTGAGGCGGCTGAACGTCCCATGGCAAAAATGCTCAACAAAGAGCAGTTGCAAGTGCGCCTGAAACAGTTGCGCAAAGAGATGGAGAAGGCCGTAAAAGCCCTCGATTTTATGCAAGCTGCTCAACTGCGCGATGAAATTAAGGAGATAGAAATCATGATTAAGGAGTATTAAAAAATTGTTAGATAAACAGTCGAAAAATATATTTTTATACTCAATCCCACTTCTTCATCTCTCTCACCTTGACCTCATCCACGACTTTGGCGTAGATTAGGGTAGTTTTCAGGCTGGTGTGCCCCAGCAGCCTGCTCACTACCTCTATCGGAATGCCCAGCTGCAGGGAGAGGGTGGCAAAGGTGTGCCGCGCCACGTGGCAGGTGAGATGGGTGCCGATGCCGCAGCTCCTGCCAATGTCCTGCAGGATTCTATTGGTAGTCTTGTTGCAGTACACTTTAAAGATTGGCAGGTTTTCCGCCTTGCCCTGCGCGAGACTCTCTGTTTTTTTATTTCCCTGCGCGTCTTCCCTTTCCTGCGCGGGTAAGGCAGGAACAGCGGGTGGGGGAAAGTGTGCAGTCATCGCCTCATCCAGCAAC
>JAISAD010000174.1 GCA_031266895.1 Bacteroidales bacterium | reverse complement strand
ACACCAAGAAACAGTGCCACGTCTTTCAGCGTCATGACCTTGGTCAACGCAAGGGCAAAACGGGCAAAAATCCGCGTGTAGCTCCGGTTGGCTTCCGCAATGCCAAGGTGGATGCGCCTGATGCAGCCGCAAACGGCACAGCAGACCCGCGGCACTTCAACAACCACCCAGACCGGCTTGCAGCCTATCGGCACAGTCCGGAGCTTTCGCAAATATACGCCCCGCCGGACAACCTGCCTCGACTTGCAGGACGGACAGCGCAGTAACCGCCATTTCGGCCTTATCCTGAAAACAACACTCCCGCCTTCAAATTTTTGATGCACATACTCGTAGCCAGTCAGACCGAAGGCATGGTAAAGAAAACTCGTGGACATGGTGATTCCGCCTTATCGATGATTTTTTACACATCTCAATTGGAACCCATGTCCATATCTTTTGTCAAAAGTATCCTATAACCGGATGAACCATGATTATTTCTACAAAGCGTGCAGGTTTTAAACCACTATTCCGATCTGCTGGATGCATATGCCGGTTTGATGGTCGGATTTTGTTATTAAAAAGAATTGAAGGGAAGTCTTATCCCTTGAGATGGGGCATCCCAACAGGAAAAATCAAGAAAGGCGAAACATCAACACAGGCAATGATCCGTGAGCTATATGAAGAAACTCATATATTGTGCTCATCTGAAAATTTGAAATTTATAGAAAGTTTTAATATTAGAAATGATGATATGAATTTTGTCTATGATTTGTATGTGTTAAGCCTACATTATGAACCCCAGATTAGATTAAATCACGAAGAACATCTTGATTTTAAATGGGCTAAGTTTTCAGAGTTTAATGAACTCCAACTTGTCCCCGATGTTAAAGAAACAGTTGGTCGCGGGCTATCTAGAAGTGTAAAAATGGTTCCGCTTAATATATTAACAGGTATGCCAGTAGACCTTGATGAAGATATCTATAGTATATTTAAGCGACAAGCCTCTGATGAAATAACGCACAATAAATTTAAAGAAAATATTAACTTTGAAAAAGTATGGCATGTGGCATTTGGCCCACCTGGCGTTGGAAAGACAACGACATTACAGCAGATAAATAGTATTGTTCCAAAAATACAAATTGCAAAAGAGAATATACTTGAAGATAAGTTTAGATTTAAAAACTACTTAAATAAAGCATTTATGGCTAAAGAACATCAATATTTTCTATATTTTCAGCTCGATATCCTTCAATTCAGATTCTGGCAATCATACTGTGCAACCAACAACTCCATCGTAGATGAAGGTATATATAGCACACTTGCGTATACAAAAGCGTTATATACATTAAAACATATTAACTATAATATGTTTAACTCTTTTTATTCTCACTATAATAGTTATAATGCTATTTTAACTCCGCCAAAAACAATTCTATACTTCTACTGCTCTACAAAAAAACTTTTGGAAAGAATAAAAGAAAGAGCCATACCTCATGAAAAACACTATGATGTTGGCTATGTTGAAAGGCTAAATGAAGCATTTTCAGAGATTTCTTCTTTTTTAAAAAAAACTGGCCTAAACATGGTGTATATAGACACTGACAACAAAAATGCACAAGACATTGCTGAGGAACTATGTCGAAATACGTTGAAGGTAGACATCTGAGTGAACTGCAGGCTGACAAAACAAATCAAATTGTATTTTGGACACGCGGCAATTTCCCAACTCAGCAAGTCGAAGGCTTGACAGAAAAAATTGTTTTAGAAAACTTTAAGCTACTATATTTACTCAGTGGAACTATATTAGCTTCAACATCTTATTATTTTGAATCACCTATAACACAAAGCGTAACGCTTGTTCTTAAAGATTTTTTTGAAGATGGTTCTGCAGTATTTTTTTTTGATGAAGACCTTGATGGTCCTACTGATCATGCAAAAAGCAAAATTGCAAAAAGCCCAGACGGAACAACAGTCTATAAAGATCGAAAAAAAATTCTTTCTGATGCTAAAAAATTAGAAAATTTAGGCGACAGTCTTGTTAGGCGAGAAAATGTTTCAATTAGTGATAAGATGGTTGGGCTATGGATAGAAGATATATTGTCAACTGACAATTATTCTATCGGTTTCTACATTAATAAAGAAATCACTATACAGTATCAACAAGAAGCAATAAAAACAAAATTGATTGAATTTGCCAAAAGAAGAGATAAAGATTTCGTTTGGGAATTCATTCAACCCACTTTGATAAGTTGCGGCTTAACAAATGAGAAATTCCATATAATGGCTAGGAAAAGGCTTTCCCAGATGTATTCACTTGCAACTGCGAGGACTTTAAGCGCATCATTAGATAAAAAGGTTTCATATTCGCAAATAAACCAAGACTCAAAGCATGACACTTACTTATTTTCAATCTGCCTAAATCAATTGGGTATATTGGATAAAATATTAGCTATGCGCCCAAATGAACTAAAAGCATTAAAAAATTCTACAGAATTTGGTATATTTCGTAATTGCTACTTTAAGTTAATTGACGATCTATCATATGATCCTAGCTCAATTCTGCCTGGAATTTCACTGATTAGTACCTTTGAAGAAAGCTATGCTCAAAAGGGAAGCGATGCTTTTTTTGTGCAAAACTTTCTAGACCTTGTGGAAAAGTGCCATCTTCCAAAAGAAAAATTTCAAAATAGCATTGATGAAATAAAGAATATTATAGAAAAATTCAATATTTTTGCCGTTAATAAATTTGTTGAAAAAGTTAAATCTTCTAACTTTGACAATAATAGTAAAGAAAAAGAAGAATTGGTTTTCTATAAACTCAAAGAATACAAACAAACAGCCATTAAAAACGTTATTTTTTATTCTCTATTTTTGCTGGCCGGGGCTTTTATTTTTTCCCTAGATAGGTTTTTTGATGAATTTTCTTGGAAAAACCTAAGATACGTAAAAAACTTTGCTGGTTCAGTCATTTTTTTTATTCCATTTATTAGATCATTCTTTAACCACGGCCAATTGGCTAAATATTTTTTATTTTTAATTAGTAAAAAAGAACAGAAAAGAATTCGCATAGAAATTACAAATAATATTTCGAACTAACCAGAAACCCAAGCTAGGAGCCTGTCGGGCATAGCGCCCGTACATTATCTTTCAAAAAGCTCTGCTGATGAAAGCAGGAAATAAAATATAGGCCACTGATTACATAATTTGTCCACAGGCATGTCGTGAGGCGAGCCTCAATCCCTTTTCTTTGCCTTTTTACGAAGTAACCAACTTATGGAGCTTATGGAGCCGTTTTATATTAAAGGCCATACCGGCATGATTCGTGAATCTTCGTCTGTCAGATTGACCTGATCATTGGACTTTGGCTCTTGCGATGTCGGAGCTGTGGGACCTTTACCACGGGGTTTGCGCCCCGTCTTTTGCTCGTGCTCCTGGCGTTTTTTCAATTTTTCTTCATACTCGCGCTGCTCTTCTTCCGCCCGTTCAGCAGTGTTGGCGCGCGTGCAAAAATGACCCACTTGCGGGCATAATGTGCATGTAAAAGTGACCCACTCTGGACAACGGTTTTCCGAAGGGAGAAAAGTCTCTTTCGGAGGACGCAGGAGATGTTGGGAATGGAGACAATCAGGAAGATTCGGTTAGCGTTGAGCAAGGGCATGGGGGTTCGGGAAGCGTCGCGTACGTTTAACAAATCCCGCAAGACGATCCGCAAGATCATCCAGACTGAGGCAATGAGTTTTTCGTATCATCGGGAGAAAGAGCATTATCCCGCACTTGAGGGATATCGCGAGGCACTTGAGACGTTGCTGAAAGCGGAATCGGCTTTAACGGCATCCAAACGGCGCACAATTCTTTCGCTGTACGAGGAGTTGCAGGGTAAAGGGTATGAGGGAAGCTACAGTGCGGTGCGCCGCTATGCGCGAAAATGGCAGGGCAATCAAGCGCCTTTATCCGAGGTGTATATTCCGTTGACTTTCGGCAAAGGTGAAGCCTTTCAATTCGACTGGAGCAGTGAGGAAGTCGAGATTTCCGGTGAAGTGATTCGTGTCGGGGTTGCCCATTTTCGTCTTTGTTATAGCCGTATGAGTTTCATCATTGCCTATCCATTGCAGAAGATGGAGATGCTTTTAGATGCGCATGTGCAGTCAATCCTCTTTTTGAAAAACTCCCTGCCGGCAGTGGCTTTGACCCTGCCACAGGTTCTCTTCCTCGCGTTTTTGCTCCCGCCTATCTCCCAAGGTCAAAGGTATCAGAAACCTTATACCTTGGGAGATTGTCCATGCCCTCCGAACAGAAAAAAACAAGAACCATCTTTTCTCCAACAATTTTCTTTTGCGCCCTTATAACCGCCGTTTCTCTGTGGGCCTACCACAACTATGTTCTCCGGCCTTGGGAGGTCGTCACCGTTGACTTCCGACGACTATCCGACGCCAAGCTCGGCCAGCTTGCTGAACGCGCCAT
>JAISAD010000146.1 GCA_031266895.1 Bacteroidales bacterium | reverse complement strand
GGAGGCTATCTCGAAATAGAGTCGTTTTTTCCCGATACAGCCGATTTAAATCTGAAAATCAATCGGTTTTCCGATTATTACGAAACCTTGCTAAGACACTTTGGCAATCGCATTATCAGAGTAAAAGAGCGTGCTGCTTTCGACAGTTTGACAGAAGCATTCAAAGAGCATTTTCCGATAGTTTACAATCCCACTAACTTCTACGAAACCTACATCTATTATACGTTTGCTCAATTAGATGCCATTTTTTGGCAAAAAAACAGCGACTCCATTTACCGCCTCTATTTAGACAACGAATACTTGCTCTACGACAACCCTGCCTATATGAACTTCTTTAATCGGTTTTATCAAAATTATCTCTACAATTCTCACCGGATTCCAAAACAGATTTTAGGCAAATATATTAATGAAACGCCTGATTACAGATCGCTTTTCAATGAAGCAGGCAAAGATCCTGTGTTAGCCAATGCCAAAATCAGGGAGCTAGTTATTGTAAAAAATCTGGGCGAATTTTACGGTAATGAAGAGTTCGACAAGAAAAACATCCTCAAATTGTTGCAATATGTGTCAGAACATACTGACTATCCCGAGTATAAGCCGATAATTGCAAATATTATGGCAGCCTGCACCCGATTAACCCCCGCCTCTGCAATGCCCGAACCGCACTTTACCGATGCTAAGGGGCGAACAGTCAATTTGCAATCTTTTCAGGGAAAATGGCTCTTTTTGCATTTTTTTGATTTTAACTGCCAGAGTTGCATTACCGAAATGTTGCTCTTAAAAGATCTGTATGAAAAATATCACGACAGCATTAGTTTTGTAAGCGTATCATTGGACATAAACAGGGCAAAATTTATCCAGTTTGTTCAGGCCTACCAGTCGCAATTTACTTGGGATATTATCTATTTCAATGGCGATTATGGATGGCTCAACGAAATGAATATCAATGCATTGCCTGAATATATTCTCCTGTATCCTAACGGCAAGCTGGCACAACGCTATTTTCACGACATATCTACTACCTTATCGCGCAAACTATTGCAAATGTTCGACAGCGCACCCGAAATTTACCCTCTACTGTTTAATAAGCCGCGTAAATAGAAAAACCTCACAGTGGCGCTGCGAGGAGTTCCTGACAATTGATACTAATAACAAAAAAAATTACTCGAATGGAACACACGCGAAGTGTCCATTTTCACGATGCAAAATAACCACAAAAATCAATGCTTTTTTCTCCCGAAAATTGGGGAAAATATGAAGGCAACTACCATTATTTTTAGGGATGAAAAAGTGCAAGTTTGCTGGAAATTACAAATTATCATTTTCTTTGGAGGTATTCCAAATCAGAATTTTCCCTATTTTTGCATCCATAAAAATAAAACGATATGTCTAAAATCTACACTAAAACCGGCGATAAAGGCTCTACTTCATTGGCTGACGGCACGCGGATATCGAAAACCCATCCATGGATAGAGGCTTACGGCACCATTGACGAACTCAACGCATATTTGGCGCTTTTTCTGGCTTCGTCAGAAGAGCCTTTCCTGCAAAATATCCAGCATCAACTATTTATAGTTGGGGGTATGTTGGCTACTCCAGCTGATAAATGGCCGCAGATTTTTCCTGATGTAAACTTGGAAACTTCAATTTCCTGCATTGAGCAGGAAATTGACAGGCTTTCTGTCCAACTGAAACCGCTGAAGAATTTTATTATTTTGGGAGGCGCTCCCCCAATTGCATTGCTTCACGTTTGTCGCACCGTATGTCGTCGAAGCGAGCGCAGAATAGCCGGAATAGCAGAGTCGGATGAACGCTATTTTTTGCTGCTGCAATTTGTAAATCGATTGGCAGATTATTTTTTTGTTTTGGCCCGTTTTTATCATAAGAAAATGAATATTGATGAAACTTATTACAAGTCAACGAAATAATTATTTCTTCAATATATTGCACCGTATCAAAAAAAGTAGTACTTTTGCACCCCCAAAAACTAGGGGAATTTTTAATCAAAAGATAGTATGTACTGGACATTAGAATTGGCTTCAAAACTTGAAGATGCTCCATGGCCGGCCACTAAAGAGGAGTTGATTGATTATGCAATACGTTCGGGTGCGCCTATGGAAGTCGTTGAAAATCTGAATGAGATTGAAGATGAAGGCGAACTTTACGACACTATTGAGGATTTGTGGCCAGATTATCCCACCAAAGAGGATTTCTTCTTTCATGAAGATGAGTATTGAGGATGTCTAAAATTTTTTAGAGGACGATTCTCTTTTCACTTGTTGTGTTTTACGGTTATGAAAATGCCAAAAACATGATGGCTTATACAAAACTTAGGATTGTAAACACAAAACGGTAAATTGTAAATCAAATTACTGTATATTTGCAAGCCATTTTGATAACTATGAAAAGAGCAATTGTAATCACTATAATAACCATAATGTCAATGCTTTATGCAAAAGCACAACCTTTAACATGGGAGATGGATACGGTAAGTCAGTATGCAATTCCTGTGGGAATATGTAGCTGGAATGATTTAAAAAGAGGTGAATTTTTTGCAGAAATGGAGAATTTTTACATCCAATATCAGCCAAAAAGAGAGGTTGTGGAGCGCATAGCTGCTTTATTGAGAGTTATAAATGACCGGAAGTCGAATGAGTCTGGGCCGCAATTTGATGGCGTTACAGTCTATTTTGGCGCATGGTGTGGCGATTCTAAAGAATATCTGCCCGCTTTTATCAAGATTTGCGACTTGTTGCAAAATGAGGAACAGGTAGCATTGCCCTGTGTTTTAGTAGCCTGTAATCATGCAAAAGAGCACGGGTTGCCTGTACAGGAATTTGATTTCAAAATAGAATTAGTCCCTACTTTTGTTTTTCAAACGATAAAGTATGAAAATGCCTCCATTACAAGACAGACCTTTGCTACTATTGTAGAAACACCTCAAGCCACTATTGAGGAGGATATAGAGGATATTTTACATAAATTAGTTAAATAAAAAAGAAATATGCTAGTTGTTAAAACGGTAGAGGAGTTAAAGAATGTACTTTTTAGAGTTCACAGTGCTGGAAAGTCGGTAGGATTTGTGCCGACAATGGGGGCTTTGCACGAAGGTCATTTGGCGCTGCTGCAACAGGCGCGAAGCGAAAATGAGGCAGTAGTCTGCTCCATTTTTGTCAATCCCATGCAGTTTAATAATGACGCCGACCTGCAAAAGTATCCACGTACGCTCGAAGCCGATTTGACGTTGTTACAAGGACTGGTCGATGTGGTATTTGCCCCGTCAAAGCAGGAGGTTTTCCCCGAACCGCCTACTGAAAAATATGATTTTGGACAATTGGAAACTGTGATGGAAGGCACTGCCCGTCCTGGACATTTTAATGGCGTAGCCATCATTGTGAAACGCCTTTTTGAATGGATAAATCCCGAAAAGGCTTACTTTGGCGAGAAAGATTTTCAGCAACTGGTTATTGTTAAAAAAATGGCAAAACAATACAAGCTGCAGACAGAGATTGTATCCTGTCCCATTGTGCGGGAAGAGAGTGGACTGGCTTTCAGTTCTCGTAATAAACGATTGAGTGATAGCGAATTGAATTTAGCTGCAAATATTAACCGCATTTTACGGGGATCTTCCATAATAGGCAATCCATCGGTAGAAGCTATTAAATCATTTGTAACGAATGAATTAGATAAATATCCGGCACTGAAACTTGACTATTTTGAAATAGTGAATGCTCAAACTTTGCAACCGGTTGAAACTCTTAAAAGCGCAAAACATATTGTGGGATGTATTGCCGTTTATGTGGGTGAAGTTCGTTTAATTGATAATATTCGATATAAATAAAAGATAATCCGATGCAAATTGAAATTCTAAAGTCTAAAATACATCATGCGGCAGTTACCGAAGCTAACTTGCATTATGTGGGCAGTATTACCATTGATGAAAATCTGATGGAAGCAGCTCATCTTATTGAAAATGAGAAAGTTCATGTACTTAACATGAATAATGGCGAACGATTGGAAACTTACGTCATTAAGGGTAAAAAAGACTCCGGCGTGATATGTCTTAACGGGCCGGCAGCCCGCAAAATGCTGGTGGGCGATACTGTAGTCATCTTATCTTATTGCAGTTTGGATTTTCAAGAAGCTAAAAATTTTAAGCCCTGGATAGTATTTCCTAAAGCAGATAATAAGTTGTAAATCATTAAAATAAAATATTATGTATAAATTAGTTTTAGTTCGGCACGGACAAAGTACATGGAATCAGGAAAACCGATTTACCGGTTGGACTGATGTAGATTTGAGCGAACGTGGCGTAAAAGAGGCATGTGAGGCTGGTAAAACCCTAAAGGAAAAAGGGTTTCAGTTTCGTTATGCTTACACCTCGCTGCTTACCAGAGCCATAAAAACCCTTAACTATATGCTGGAGGAGCTGGATTTATTGTGGATTCCGGTAGAAAAAACGTGGCGTTTGAACGAAAAACATTACGGCTTTTTGCAGGGTTTGAATAAGACCGAAATGGTGGATAAATATGGGGCAGAGCAGGTACAGTTATGGCGGCGCAGTTTTGATGTGCAGCCACCGGCTATTCCTGCCGACGACCCGCATCATCCCCGTTTTGATCCGCGCTACGCTGACCTCACCGAAGCCGGTTCACAGCCCGGAACAGAGTCGCTGCTTGACACCGTTAACCGTATTGTGCCTTATTGGCAAAGCAATATCTCGGCCATGTTGAAAAAACATGGCGAAGTGCTGGTGGCTGCACACGGCAACAGTTTACGTGGCATTATCAAATATCTGAAAAACATATCCGAAAACGATATCGTGGGTTTCAATATGCCTACCGGAATCCCTTATGTGTTTGAATTTGACAATAATATGAACCTCATTAAAGACTATTTTTTAGCCGACCCCAAAATTCTGCAAAAATTAATAGATGAAGTCGCTAATCAAACTAAGAAATAATATGAAAAAACTATCAATTGTATTCCTGTTTCTGCTTTGCAATACTGCACTTTGGGCAGCATGGATTGAACATTGTCCTGTTACAGTAACTCAACCAGACGGTACGGAGATACACTGTTTTGTTACCGGTGATGAATACTATCAGCGTGTATGCGATTCTGCCGGTTATACCCTTATCCGCGATCCGCAAAGCGGCTGGGTGATGTACGCCTTCGTGCGCAACGACTCGTTGCTTCCATCCGGTTATCGTGTTGGCGCAGTTGACCCCACGACGCTTGGATTAACCCCTAACCAGGATATTTCTCCCTCCCTGAAAACTGCTATTAGACAGCAGTTTTGGGATAATACTCCCAAACAAAAAAAATCCTTTTCACCCCTCAACGGCACTAATACCCGCACTGGTACATTAAATAATATTGTGATTTATATTCGTTTTGCAGATGAACCGGAATATACCAGAATCCGTAAAAATGTCGAAATTTATTTCAACGATACCGCAAAAGGACAATCACTGTATAGCTATTACAGAGATATTTCCAACGGTCAATTTCATATTATCTCCACTTTTTTCCCCGAAACAACCGATACACTTATTCTCTCTTACCAGGATACCAACGTACGCGCCTATTATCAACCCTACGACCAAACGACTAATCCTATCGGTTATACAGACTATGAAGAACGCTCCAAACGGGAACAGTTTTTGTTGCATAATGCACTGCTGGCAGTGCAAAGTCAGATAGAGGCACAATTTAGCACGGCGCAATTGGACTATAATGGAGATAACTTGGTAGATAATATTTGCTTTGTAATAAAAGGCAATGTTGGCGATTGGCGTGCGCTGCTTTGGCCACACCGCTGGTCACTGTTTCACACGGAAGATTATCTGAACGGCGTACGCGTTTACGATTATAACCTGATTTTGGAAAATCATTTGCTCGGTACGGGAAACGGAAAACAGAGTGTGCTGATACATGAAACTTACCATACGCTCGGTGCGCCTGACCTTTATCGCTATGAAAACAACAGTATTACGCCAGTAGGAGGGTGGGATATAATGGCTGAGAATACTATTCCGCCGCAATCGTCAACGGTATTTATTTCAGAAACTTACGGACAATTTATAGAACCCGTATCCGAAATTACGACTGCTGGCACCTATACGGTTTACCAAATTTGGGATAGAACGCCTGGACATAATATCGGCTACAAAATCGCTTTGCCTAACAACCCCAACGAATATATTTATGTAGAATATCGAAAAAAAACCGGTCAGATTTATGAAAGTAACACCCCTGGAACCGGATTAATTTTCTATCGCGTAAATACGACAATCGATGGTAATGGCGGGGGGCCTCCCGACCAGGTTTATATATTTCGCCCCTATGCTTATAATAATGAGACCCAGGGCCTCCTTGTTTCCGCCTATTTCAGTGCACTGTTTCGTTCCGGATTTAGCGACAGCAGCAACCCGCCCTGTTTCCTGTCTGACAACTCCCCCTGCGGCAACATTTATATTGACAGCATTAGTCATTCAGGCAGCGATTCGATGACTTTTAGAATCCATTTTCTCCGCACTCAGATTAACTCCCCTTCAAGCGAAAAAGTGAAAATTTATCCCAATCCGGCACAAGGTTTATTGTATATTGATTTGCAAGGAAAATCGGCTTCCAAAACAGTATTATACAATTTGTTGGGAATAAAAGTTTTTGAAACTTCCGAGAATGATTCTGTCATAACAATTAACACGGCAGACTATCCAGCAGGAAGTTATGTAGTGCGAATTTTCTGTGGAGACGAAATTATCACTCAGAAAATAATAATCAGTGATTAATCTCTTTTAATTTTGGATGTCTTTCTCTTCCACTTGCAGGATTTCTCCGGTGGTGTTGTCTCTTATAAAAGCCACAATTTGGCAATTTTCTTTTGCCCAGTCTTTCTCGTAAAAGCTGATTTTGCAGGCCATTAAACAGACGGAATCTTTGGCTAAAATGCCTGTGCCGTTCAAAGGCTTTCCATAAACGCCGTTCATGGAGCCTCTCAATACATGACTGTGCTCATAATCGGGAATACGAACTCCATGATTTAATTGAGGTTTAATAATCTTATCTTCAATAATATAGAAAGCAATGTATAACGGATTGGGATAATCCTGTAACATCGTAACCTTTGCATTGGATACGAGCATCTGTCGTTGATTATCGTATTGATTTACAATCTGAACAGCAGCACAGGGAGCGCTCTTGTCGCGTTGTTGAATCGTGCTTTTCCATTTTCCGGAAGTCGGTGGAATAATCACACTGTTTCCATTGTAGCGGGTGCGGTTAAGTACCCCGAAAGGGACGTATGAAGCTCCGAAATCCGTATAGAGCTGCAAACCCTCGGAAACTCTAAACTCGTAAGGATATTCATAATTTGGCTCGGCTAAAGAACCGGCATGAATCCCCACAATAATCATGGTATCGCCAAAAACAGTTTTCAAATCTCTTAATGTTTGGTGTCCATCGGGACAATTGGTACAATGGGAGCCGGTAAATTCTTCAAAGAGAAATTTGCGATAAACTCCACTCGCATTAAATGTTCCGGCAATTGAATCGAACTTTGCCACAGAGAGCGGTTCTACTTTGGTATCATTGAGATGCATGTAAGGCTTTTCTATTTTATCGCATCCCCAAAAGAGGCAGATTAAAATTACAAAAAAAACGATATTTCTTTTCATGTTTTATATTTTTTAAATACCTATATTCAGTTAAAAAGTAGTGTTTACTGTCAATCCCAAGCCGTAAGAAGCTGGAACCGAGCGACAAACACCGCCTACGCAGAGAATCCCTTCACGTGTTTTGCCGAAAGAGAGGCCTATGCGCGTAGTGCCGGTAACAAAGGCGCCGGTAACGTTAAAATAGTGAATACGCATATCTTTATCGGCATTGCCGTAGTTGTACTGATCGCCCACTGAGATAAACCAATGGGGCGAAATAGAGTACTCCAACATGGCATAAACCCAGCTTTTGGTATCCTCTTTAGCGTAGAGATGCTGCAACTCAAGACGCAAAGCGTGTTTGGAGTTGATTTTGCAAGTGAGGTCGGCAGCTACGTTGTGCCCGAAAAACATCTTGCCGTGTTCTTGCAGCAATTCCAAATTATAGGAGATGAAATTGTAGGCCAGAATCAGCTTCCAGTGCTTGTCGAAGCGGCGACTCAGTTCAAGTCCTATATCCTGATAAAGCAAATTTTTTCCGAATTTAAAAAATTTGGATTTATAACCGTCTGTTCCCGAAGCCGTTCCAAGCGAATCAGTCATTGGGACCGGCGTTTTGTCAATATCGTGAAACCGAGAGAAATTAAAAGTAATGTCGGTACCGTATTGTCCTCCGACTTTGGTTTTTCTCGGAATTTGATAGTTGACTTGGAGTTGCGCTCCAATCTGTCCATTGGGCTGGCTGGCGTAGCCGTAATTGCCAATTAACTGATAGGAATATTGCCGATTTATGGCTGGGATGTAATTGATTGCGAAAAGCGATGTAATGGTTTGGGCGGCTCTTTGCGAGCGAAAGTCCATATTATCGGCACGGATAAAAGAGGCTGATACGCCGAGTCCTTTCATGGAATAGGTTGCCGACAGAAAGAGAGCATTTCCTTTTTTGTAGATATATTGGTTGGATTCGTTAGGATCGTTCTCCTTTTGGGCAAATTCGCCCTCAAGTCGGAATCCTTTATAGCCCAAAGCAGCTCTGGCTGCCCAGGTGGCCACATTTTGCGGCAAATCTATTTGTGCATCCTGTTTCAGGGTGTCAATATGGGGGTATATGGTAATAAATTTGTCAACAGCTTTTTCATATTTGCTCACAAAATTACCGCCTATAATAGCCGTAAAGCCCTTTTCGCTAATGACAGGAAACATGTCTGAAAAGGAAAATTCGGCGTCAATGCCGCGCACATAATCCTTGCGGTCATCCAGCTTGAAATCAAAATTATTGCGTTCCAATCCTACTAATCCTTTGATATATATACCTTTATATGGAGTAATACGTACGCGAGCGCCCGTCAGACTGTTGTCCACACCCAATTGTCGATCCTCGTACATGCGCAAAGTAAGACCGTTGCCAAACTGTTCATAAAATGTGCCGGCAGTAACCTGTATAAAACTGTTTCTATAATCGGCGAAATAATTGGTCAAGCCATGTCCCTTATAGCCTATGTCTTCAAAATCAATAAGCGGATAGAGGTAAAATTCGTAGCGTGCGCCTACCGTAAAACCGCCGTTAGAGTATTGGAGACTCAGGAATGTATTGGCTCTGAACTTGGACTCCACCGCGCGTGCGCCAATCAGCGAATCGGGAATATAGTACATGCCGCTAAAACCAAATTCGCCGCTGATTTTGCCATTACCGACCGCAATTTGCGCATTCAGGCGCGACGCCCCCAAAACGGTAACCATGAATAAGATTGCCGTAGCTCCTAACAGGTAAGTTAATTTTCTCTTTTTTGCCATATATTTCGTTCAGTTATTCCGTTGGATGCCAAGTTTGGGTACGATAAAAAATGCCCACATATCCACGCACCTTAAGCGTCCCATTGCTATCAAGCCACAATTTGCAGGTATAAACTTCGCCCTTTTCGGGGTCTAAAATCTTGCCATTTGTATAGGTTTTATCTTTGGAATTGTATTGCAGGCCGGTAATAATTTCCATACCGATAATCTTTTGATTTTTGCGGTAATCTTTACAAGGCAGGCAAACAGGGTCTTTCGGTTCATTAGCAGGACGATTAACAAGTTTCACAATTTTCCCATAATATTTGTTGTCCTTTTGGTAAATTTCGACTACGGATTTGACTTGTCCGGTCTCATCATCAATAGTTTTCCATTTGCCGATAATTGTTTGTCCCGACAGCCCGCATTGGGCTAAAAGCAGCATCCATAGTGCTAAGATCTTGCATAGTTTCATCATGAGTAATATTTGTTATAGTAAAGTAGATTGCAAAAATACGATTTTTTTCATTATTGGCTACTTACATTGTATTTTATTGTATTTTTGCGGAATGAAAGTAAAGGAAGGGTTAAATAGGTATGCTAAAAGAGGATTTTTGAATTGACACAGTTATTAATTGAAAATAGCAGATTATGTTGAAATATAATTTATTGGATTGTACTTTGATTGTAGGCAGGGCGTATAAAGGTTTGCAAGCTGTTATAGAACAATTATCAGAAGTGCATACCTTTGCTCATTATAGATTCGGGAATGGATTGGTAATTTTTGCTTTTGAGAAGAAAAACGTTTGGCGATGAAGGTTATTACCTACGGTACGTTCGACCTGTTGCATGAGGGGCATCTTAACTTGCTTCGCAGGGCTAAAGCATTAGGCGATTATCTCGTTGTTGGCGTTACAAGCGAAAACTATGACAGAAGCAGAGGTAAATTGAATGTTCTCCGCTCGCTTGCACAACGTATTGAAGACGTAAAAAATACGGGCTTTGCTGACGAAATAATTGTAGAAGAATATGAGGGACAGAAAGTAAATGATATACAAAAATATAAAGTCAATATTTTTGCTATAGGGTCGGATTGGTGTGGTAAGTTTGATTATTTGGCAGATTATTGCAAGGTCGTTTATCTTGAACGCACCAAAGGAATTTCTTCTACCGGACTACGCAATGAGCAAAATCCTGTAATACGTTTGGGAATCATAGGCAGCGGACGTATTGCCCGCCGTTTTGTTCCTGAGGCAAAATTTGTAAGCGGAATTGACGTACAGGGTGTATATAATCCGCATACAGAATCGGCAAAAACATTTGCTCATGCTTGTGAACTTAATTTTTACACAGACAATATTGATGAGTTTTTTGCAAAAACGGATGCTGTTTATATTGCATCGCCGCATCTGACGCATGCCGATTATATTCGGCTGTGTTTAGAGCACAGCAAACATGTATTATGCGAAAAACCAATGGTTTTATCTGTTGCTCAATGTTTGGAAATGTTCGATTTGGCAAAGCAAAAAAAATTGGTGTTGATGGAGGCAATAAAAACTGCTTATTGTCCTGCATTTTTGCATCTTATAGGAATTATTAAAAGCGGAGTTATTGGCACAATAAAAGATGTGGATGCCTCATTTACAAAATTGATGAACGGAAGTATAAGAGAATTGGACGCTTCACAGGCAGGCGGAAGTATGACGGAATTATCGTCTTATGTACTGTTGCCGATAATCAAACTGTTGGGCACGAACTGGAAAGACATTCGTTTTTATCCTCAAATGGCAAACGGCATAGATTATTTTACAAAGGCGATAATAGAATATGAAAGAGCTACAGCAGGATTTAAGGTGGGGCTGGGTGTTAAGACCGAAGGTGAATTGATTGTCAGCGGAACAAAAGGATATGCTTATGTCCCTGCGCCGTGGTGGAAAACAGAGTATTTTGAACTGCGTTATGAGGACGTGAATCAAACAATGAAATACTTTTACAAATTCAACGGCGACGGTTTGCGTTATGAAATACAAGAATTTGTTAATCAAATACATGCACCTGCAATGCAATCCGTAAAACTGTGCAAGGAAGATTCTGTTGTCATGGCAGC
>JAISAD010000113.1 GCA_031266895.1 Bacteroidales bacterium | reverse complement strand
CATAGTGGGCGTGTCGGTACTGAAAATAAAGCGGGGCAAAATCGCAGCATCCAAGAGCTTCACCATAAAGGACTACGAAAGCGGCTCCGAAAAATTCTTTAAGGAGCCGCTGTAAAAAGAAAATGCCTGCCTGCGTTACTCTGTCCGCTCGAACTTAACGTCGCTAAGTCCGTTTCTGAGTTCCGTGCTTGGCGTAAAAATTACCTTGGCCCCAATACTTTCGGTATTAAAGGCTTCGGGGGTTTCCGCACCTTCGCCCGAAAGGCTGAGGCGCAGGGTGCCAAATTCGCCCAGCTGCACGCTCATGCCCAGCTTTAGAAAAGTGGGCAGCTCTTCCATAAAATTGCTGAGCACATTTTCTATGTCGCCTCTGGTAAGCGAGCTGCGCCCGGCAATCTCCCTGGCAAAATCCTTGAGTGTGAACTTTCCTGCATTTACTGCAATCGGGTACCATTTTTTCGGTGCCGTTGGGGCGTTTGGTACGCCCTTTTCAATAAGCTTAAACTTCATGATATTCTATTTTTAATTTATAAATTACGAATTATTTTTGTAATAACGATGCCTGCGAATTTTCATAGTGATGCACGTAAATTTCCATCGTGATGCAAGTATTTTTCCGTCACTATGAAAAAATATTTCCATCGTGACGGAAATTTACGTGCAACCCGACGCAGGAGCAGGGGAATTGCGTTGCGGCAAAACCTGCACCGAGCCGGATTTTTCAAAAACGACTTTAAATCGGGGTTGCTCTCTGTTCGAAGCGCTGTGCAATCTGGGGCTTTCATTTCTGTTTTTGGGTTTTTAATACATGATGTAATACAGATTGCAAAAATACAAAAAAAATAAAACACTCGGCGCTATGCAGTAAATTTGTATTTTTGCAGCCTGAAAACAGTAATTTTCATGTGGCGAAAAGGAAAAACAGGGCTGATTATTTTTATGGCGGGGTGGCTTTTTCCGGCTTTGCAGGCGCAGGAGTTCCGGGAAACGCCACTATACCGGCAGCAGCAGCGTGCCTACATGGCGCAGGATACGCAGCCGGTGCTGATCAGGGAGCTGCCCCGCGAAATCAACACCCCCTTTTCGGAGTATAATGGACTGCTGAGCGCCGATTCCACCTTCTTTTTCACCTCCCTGCGAGAGGAGAGCGAACCCGACTACGAGGCTATTTTTGATGCCTACTGGTCGTCAAAAATCTATACCTCCAAGCTCACCATCGGAGGCTTCTCCAGGCCGATTCCGCTGCCCAAAAGCATCAACAGCCCCCAATACTACAATAGCAACTTTACCTTTAGCAAAAAGCTGCACCGCATCTACTTTACGCGCTGCACCAAGACGGGAAACGGCCAGCTGCACTGCGAGCTGTGGGAGAGCCGCAATATTCACGGGCGCTGGATTGAGGCCGAAAGGCTGCCGCGCCGCATTAACCTGCAGGGCTATATCTGCACGCAGCCCTTTCTGGCAGAGGGCAAGGGGCGCGACATTCTCTACTTCGTGTCCAACCGTCCCAGAGGCTATGGCGGGTACGACATCTGGTATTCGGTTTACGAAAACGGAAAGTATGGCGAGCCGGTAAACGCGGGCAGCCTGATTAACAGCGCCGGCAATGAGGTGACGCCTTTTTACGACAGCGACACCAGGCGGCTCTATTTCAGCTCGGATACTCATCTCGGCATTGGCGGCTACGATATTTTTTACAGCACGGGCGAGCGCACGCAGTGGACAGCGCCGCAAAACCTCGGCGTGCCGTACAACTCTCCCTACAACGATTTTTATTTTACCTTAAACAGCGATAAAACAAGCGGGTACATCTCTTCCAACCGGCCTGCACAGCACCGCGCTGCTGCCGATACCTGCTGCAACGATTTGCTTGCCTTTTTTATGCAGGGCTACGATGCTCCGGCACCCGACACCGCCGCAAGCCCCGCCGGGGATACGCTCACCGCTGCGCAAAAAATAGAGCTGCTGCTGCCGGTTACGCTCTATTTTCATAACGACGAGCCTAATCCCAAATCCGGCGACACCCTTACCGCGGCCAATTACCGCAATACGCTTGCCGACTACATTGCGCTGAAAGGGACATATCAGGCAGAGTATGCCAGGGGTTTAGCGGGAGAGGCGGCGGAGGCAGCCACTCAGGCCATAGGGCGCTTTTTTGCCGACTCCGTTGAAAACAGCTACCGAAAGCTTGAGCTGATAAGCTCGTACCTGCTGCAGGAGCTGCAGGCCGGCAGGGAGCTGACCATTACCGTTAGCGGCTTTGCCAGCGCCCTGCACAGCAGCGACTACAACCTTAAGCTCTCCATGCGGCGCATTCAAAGCCTGGTAAATTACCTCCGCGAGTATGGCAACGGGGCGCTGACGCCTTACCTGGACGGGAAGCATAAAAACAGGCTTATCATTATCCGAAATCCGCAAGGCAGCAGCATGGCGCACCAAAGGCATGTGAGCGACAACCCCAACGACAGGCGCAATTCGATTTATAGCATTGCGGCCTCCCTGGAGCGAAAAATCGAAATTACAGGCTACAGGGCAGCCCCTCCGAAAAATTGAAAAGGCAAGGAAGAATCAAGGACTTGTTATGAAAAAACGGAGTGCAGCGCCATCTGCATATCCTCGCTGCTCACGCTGTTATTAACTGTGTAATGACCTGTTTGCGCTAAAAGAGTGCAATTTATAGCACCAAAGCTGCTTTTCTTATCCTGCAGGCAGAGTGCTGTGATTTCCTGCACATCGCTATCCTGCAGCTTTACAAACGGATAAAAGCGGGCAATAAACTGTTGAATGTCTATAGCCTCCTGCCTGGGCAGGCTGCCGCAAAAATGCGACAGCCACGCCTCCACAGCCATGCCCAAAGCTACGGCATGACCATGCGTGAGCGGTGCCCTGCCGTAAAAAAAAGCCTCCAGCGCATGTCCTGCAGTATGCCCGAAATTGAGGCAGCGCCGCACGCCCCGGTCATGCAAATCCTGCGCAACCACCCTTTTCTTAAAAGCTACGGCCCCTTCAATCCACTTCGGCAAAACAGTATCCCCGTTAATTTCAGTCAGATTCCGCACTGTTCTCCACAATGCCGAATCGGCAATCAGCGCATACTTAAGCAGCTCGGCAAACCCGTTCAGCAGCTCCTCCCCTGGCAGGCTTTGTAAAAACAGGGTACTGATAAAGACCTCCTGCGGCAGGGCGATAACTCCAATACTGTTTTTTATTCCGTTGAAATTGATGGCGGTTTTTCCGCCGGTAGCTGCATCAACCATGGCCAAAAGGGTGGTAGGGACATTAATATAACGGATTCCGCGCTTGTAGGTAGCCGCCACCAGCCCCCCCGCATCACTAACGGATCCGCCGCCTACATTCAGCAGCAGCGCCTCCTTATCAATGCGGTTTTCCAGCATTTTTTTCCATAACGCAGACACGGTTTCCAGCGACTTGGCCTGCTCGCCGCCCTGAATGGTCATCAGGGTTATGGACGCATAACGCTCCAATCCGTCAAACAGGGTATCATACAACTCCCACACGGCGCTGTCGGCCAGAATAACGATAGCAGAACAGGGGTGTTTTTCCAGCCATTTCAAGAGTTGCATCCGGGGCATGGCAAAACAGGCTATAACAGGGATTTTCTTCTCTTTTCCAGCTTGGACAGCCAGAGAGGCAGCACAACCAGTCCGACAATCAGATAGGGATAGTACGAAACGGCACGCCAAATCAGGGCAACAGCATGTTGCATATCGCCGCTGAAAAGATCGCTAAAGAATGCGGAAAAGGAAAATTCGGCAATGCCGCTCGCCCCGGGAGTAGGGCTAATCAGCAGTATTACCCACATTATCAGTTGCTTGGCATAGATTAACACCTGCTGTCCAAGCTGAAACTCCATGCCGGGATTAGCAGCCAGAATAAGGCAATTGAGCACCAGAAAGCGGGCTGTCCACGAAAAGGCAGTTGCGCCGAATGCCTTTAGCCAGTAACGCCACGTTTGCCCCTTCATCTCCTGCGAGCTAACCACAATATCATCACCGGTTTTTTCGGCCTGCGACCTCCATCGCCTCAAAACGGGCAGCGAAAAAATGCCCGTCAGCACCCGTTTCAGTCCCTGCGGAGCAGCAAACAGCCCGACAGTAATAATGGAAGTCAGCACAATAATAAAAATATATCCCACAATAAAATAGGGCATCGGATTAAAATTAAAGGCAGTGCTGATATGGAAAAGGCTGCTGCCGGTAACGAGCAAAATGACAGCCACCATAAGAATATAAAACAGCTCGTCGAGCAGGGCAGTAACCATTACTATAGCAGTGCTTTTGCCCAGCCTTACCCTTTCGGCATTGATAAAAAAGATAGCAAAAGCCGATCCCCCAACCATCGAAGGAGTTACGGAAGAGGCAAATTCCCACAGCATAATCACCTGAAAGGCATCGCGCCAGCCAATCTGCTTATCGGTCAGCACGCGCAGCCGCCATATATAGCAGAGGTCTCGCACAGCCATAAAGGCAAAGGCAAGCACAAGGCAGGGAATATTGAAACTGATACCGCTTAGCCGGGCAAAATCAAAATTTGAGGAGAGGAGCGAAAAAACGGAAAATCCCACCCCGAACAGTATCGGAATGAGTACCCGCTTAAAACTGAACATTGACTTGAGCTGATTTTGGGAAATGGCCATTAGCGTTCTAAAAGTGCCCGGAACAAGACTCGAACTTGCACAACCGTTCGGTTACTACACCCTGAATGTAGCGCGTCTACCAATTCCGCCATCCGGGCAAAATTTGGAGGTGCAAAAATAGTAAAAAAAAAGATACACCCGGCAAAAAACATAAGCTATTGAAAAGCAATAATATAAGAAAAGTACCCGTTTTAGCGGATACTTCCCTTACATTTAAAACTTTTTTCAGTATGGAGCGGAAAACGAGACTCGAACTCGCGACCCCGACCTTGGCAAGGTCGTGCTCTACCAACTGAGCTACTTCCGCTTGGATTTGCTGATGAATGTCCTCGATGGCCTCTCATCAGACTGAGTACCCCGGGCGGGACTTGAACCCGCACGATCGCAATGATCACGGGATTTTAAGTCCCGCGTGTCTACCAATTCCACCACCAGGGCGTTTTCAAAGAACGTTGCTTTTTTGAGGGTGCAAAAATACAATTTTTTTTTATATCTCGCACCATTACTTTTTCACCCCGGTTATCTCCTGTTCATTTTCTTATATCCCTCGTAGCGGGCCATAATATCCCGCACATATCTCACAGTATGCACCCCGGGATAATAGCCGCACCGCACTATAGAGTCGTTGGCATATTTGCTTTGTGAGAGAGAGATTAAATACTTGGCCACATTGTTCCAGCAAGTATAATCCTCGCCATATTTCCTGCACAACTCGAAAGCATCCTGAATGTGTCCCGAACCGGCATTATAAGCGCCGGCCACCACGTGCAAAAGCTCCTTTTCCGTAAAATCGGAATACTTTCTGCGCAACTCGGCCAAATGACGAACACCGGCACGAATTTGCGCTTCCGGCGACGAATATTCGTTCACCCCGTAACGCTGCCCCGTAAGAGGCATCATCTGCATCAGTCCGAAACTGCCGCCAATGCCGGTTAATCCGGTTATAAACTTGGATTCCTGATACATGACAGAAGCAACAAACAGCCAGTCTAAACGATGCTCCCTGGCATAATGCCTGATTATTTTATCGTAGGGCGAAATGTCGTATTTCTTCTGAGTTTGAGAAGCCTGACGCAAAATAGCAGAATTATGCGACAGATACTTATTGCACAATAATTTATATCTATTCGTCTGGGTAAATTCGGCCAGCCAGTTATTTAGGGTATCATTGAGTGTCCTGTTAACGGGATTGAGACACCAGCGGCGCTTAAGCGTATCGTTAATGCGCTCGGCAATCCTCAAATTGGGATAAAAAGCAAGCAGCATCAAAGCATCATTGTAATAGGTAACAATAGCCTGTATCTGCTTTCGATCCAGTTCGTCAAAGAGTATTTCGGCCGTTTTGTTCCGGTCGTAAATGAAATTACAGTCGGCAAAATTGGAAAATGACTTTTCATTTACTTTCGTATTAAACGGCGCAGATATATGAATATCGCGCGAGGAAACAGTGTCGTTCCTATTAACCACCAGCACCGGACAGGTAGTAGAATGGGGGTAGGAAAAGGTGAGAAAGTGCAAGGCCACATCCTGCGGGTCGCAATCAAAGGCTACAATGTCATACTTTCCCGAAAAATAGTGATAAAAACAGGCTTGCGGATCATTTTCAACCGTGACTTCCACCTTTTTTTTCAGCTCTTTTTCCATAATGTGAAACAGTTCGTACTGAAACCCGATAAAAGCGCCCTTATATATAAAATAGTCGGCAGCATGATAAAAAAGCAGCACTTTCAAGGTATCTTTTTGAGAAGGGGGAGCAGTAACGGCATTATATGGCTGTTCGGGCAATTTGCCCAATAATAAAAATAGCATTCCAAGCAATAAGGCAGCGCTTGATAGAAATATAAGCACTAATCTGTTATGGTTCAATTATATAATACTTTCATTTATAAATAAAAAAAGGCACAACAACAATTGTTGTCCTTTAATTCATGCAAGAAACAGACGAAATTACTGCTGTTTGAGCAGCAAAATAGTTTTCTCGACTGTTTCGCCGGGTATCAATTTGACTTGCCCTACCCCCTCATAAGGGAAGTTCGCAAAAGTGCTGTCGGTAACCGGTTCTCTGATTTCAGCATTCGCTTTTACATCAAGCAACGCTTCCAGCTTGAATGTATATTCAAAAACGCCTGATGCATTGGCAACGCCCGTAACGTGAGCATAGCTGGCGTACGAATCCTTGCCGATTTCGACTTCACACTGTGGAATTACCGCGCCGGTATCCACTCCGGTAAGGCTCTGACGGCAAATAATGCGCACTTTGCACGATTCGTCTTTTTTGCATTTCGAAAAGCTGACAGCCAACGTAATAGCCGCTAACAATGCAAGTAAGATACTAAATTTTCTATTCATTGGTCTAATAATTTACGAATTGCAAAAATACAAAAAAAATCATACAGGGGCATGAAAAAAGATTTAAGCAAAAAAATCCTATTTTTGCATCGTGAAATTGTTTTTAACGCAAGTATGAAATTTCGGTCGGAAATCACGCTGCCTCAATCCCCGTTTACGCTCAATCCGCAAGATAAGATTATGCTGATGGGGTCTTGCTTTACAACGCATATCGGTCAGTTTTTGACAGAATCGGGCTTTGACACCTGCGTCAATCCGTTTGGAACGCTTTTTAACCCGCATTCCATTGCGCAGGGCTTAAATCTGGCAATAGAACCGCAACGCTATGACGAACGCTACATTTATCACCATGAAGACTGCTTTGTGAGTTTTGCCCATAACACTTTTTTTAATAGAAAAGAGCAAAGTGATTTTTTGCAAAATATCGAAAATCAGCTAAATATATCTCACCAATTTCTCAAGCAGGCGCAATATCTCTTTATTACTTTCGGCACGGCTTTTTGCTATAAATTTATAGAGCGCAGCCTAATTGTAGCCAATTGCCATAAAATACCCAATTTCAAGTTTGAAAGAATCAGGCTTGCGGTAGATGAAATTGTCGCCTTTTTCGTCCCTTTCTTTGAATGGCTGAAGCAGGGAAACAACACGCTGAAAGTAATTTTTACCGTTAGTCCGGTACGGCATCTTAGCGATGGATTTCATGAAAACACGCTCAGCAAATCTATTTTACATCTTGCTATAGAGCAGCTTATGCACCAAGAGCAGACATACTATTTTCCGGCGTACGAAATTCTGAATGATGATTTGCGCGATTATCGCTATTATGCACTTGACTTGTGCCACCCCTCAGAGGCGGCCATACACTATGTTCGAGAGTGCGTTGAGCAAGCCTTTTTTTCCATTGAGACCCGACAGTGGGCAGCAGCATGTCGAAAAAGAGGGCTGGCTGATCGCCATTTGCCTTTAATAAATAATAATAGATGACAGACTTAAATACCACATTTAATATGAAAGAGAGAACAGAAAACAGAAAACCTGCCCTGCTTATTTTGGCGGCAGGCATGGGCAGTCGCTACGGCGGATTAAAACAGCTGGATGTGCTTGGGCCGCATGGCGAAACCATTATGGACTATTCCATAAACGACGCAATAGAGGCGGGTTTTGGCAAGGTGGTTTTTGTAATAAGGAAAAGCATGGAACCCGACTTTAAGGAATTTATTCTTAATAAATATGAGGCCAAAGTGGCCGTCGATTACCGGTTTCAAGAGTTGGATATGCTACCGGCAGGCTTTGCTCTTAACCTTGAAAGGGAGAAGCCTTATGGCACGGCACATGCCATTCTTGTAGCAAAAGATGCTATTAAAGAGCCTTTTGCCGTAATTAATGCAGACGATTTTTATGGCAAAGCTGCCTTTCATGCAATGGCGCAGTTTTTAAGCCGAACGGATAATAACAGTTCTGATTTTGCAATGATTGGCTATAAGCTGGCCAATACCCTTTCGGAAAACGGCACGGTTGCCCGCGGGGTGTGCACTACCGATTCGATTCAAAATCTGCTCACTATTGAAGAGATGACCAAAATACAACGCTGTCCCGACGGCATTAAAAACCAAAATCCAGACGGCTCTTTTACTCCGTTAGCGCCCGACACTCCTGTTTCCATGAATTTTTGGGGCTTTAGCCCGCTTTTCTTCAATTGTCTTGAACAGCTATTTATCGATTTTTTAACCTCGTGTAATGCTAATCCTGCTTCCGAATTTATGATCCCTTCGGTTATCAACTATTTTTTAGCCAGCAAGACAGCCACTTTTAAAGTGCTCTCCAGCGATTCCCAATGGTTTGGCGTAACCTATCAAGCCGACAGAGCCGGCGTGATGGAAAAACTGAAACAATTGGGCTAATCTTAAACTTCCATAATTGCTTATTAAGAACTTCATGTACATTTGCACTAAAATTCAATATTTATGACATCTACATTATTTACAGCTAAAATGAAAATGGCTGATTTAATTCTGGCAAATCACAATCTGGTGCTGATTTTGCCGCGTTTCGGCATTGAACTCGGATTCGGGGAAAAGAGCATAGAAGAGGTGTGCGCTACCCATCAGGTATCATTGCCTTTTTTTCTGACAGTCTGCAATATTTATGCGTATGACGACTATTTTCCGACTCCGGAGCAGATTACTTTCAACAATCTGCAGGGTATGCTCCCCTATTTGGCAGCCTCTCACCACCACTATCTGCGTGAGCGCATTCCACACATTGAACACCATTTGCAAAAAATTGCCGAGTCCTGCGCTCCCAGGCAGGGCGCTATTTTAATGCGATTTTTTACCGAATATAAAGATGAGGTAGCCAAACACTTCAATTATGAAGAGGAGGTGGTTTTTCCCTATATTGAGGGGCTGTGGGCAGGCAAAGATGTTGACAACTATGTCATCCACCAATACAAGGAAACGCACAGTAATGTGGAAGAGAAATTGGAAGACTTAACCAATATCATCATTAAGTATTTGCCTTCTAATGTGTTGCCAAATGAAAAGGCTTCGGTTCTGTTTGATATTTTCCGGCTGGCTACCGATTTGAACAAACATGAGCTCATCGAAGAAAAAGTGCTGATCCCTTATGTTATATCTATTGAAAAACACGGAGTATGAGTAGAAAACAACGAATTTTATTAGTTGAAAATGCCACCATTGTTGCAGAGGGCTTGCAGGCCATTATTGCTACCATGCAGGGCTTTGAGGTGGTAGATACGGAAGAAAATATGGAGTGGATTTTTGAACGCATTACAGTATTTAAGCCGGATATTATTATTATAAATCCCTCAGTAATAGATTTTTCACGCCGAATGAATGTTAAAATTCTATTTCAGAATTTTCCGCAGTTACCTGTTGTAGCTTTGCTGCATAACCACTATGAACGGCAATTATTGAAACAGTTCCACGAATGTATTGATATTGAGGATGATAAAAAGAAGATAGAACAAAAATTGCGTGCTTTATCCCCTCAAAAAGCGCCTAATGACGAGGCCTTAACTTCCTGTTATGAACTTTCCGCTCGCGAAACCGATATCTTGATAGAAGTAGCTAAAGGATTGATAAATAAAGAGATTGCAAATAAGCTCAACATATCCATTCATACTGTTATCTCGCACCGGAAAAATATCATTAAAAAAACCGGTATTAAATCGGTTGCCGGCCTTACCGTTTATGCACTGCTTAATAATTTGATTGATGAGAATGACATGTGACCTCATCGCTAAAATCCTGTTGAGGCAAATTCGATATTGTCCGTAAATAATCCCTGCTTCACAGCTACGGTAAAACAGTTCACAAGGGCGGTTCTTTTTGTTTTTATATTCCCAAAATGTCAAGATTACACGGTCTGTACATCGCTTCATAAGATATTATCATCGTTGTTAACAGCGAATATTAATAAATGTTAAAACTTTAATTTGGTGTATTTCAATAGATTAACATAAAAACCAAAGAATATGTTTCTCCTGATAGGAGGAATGAAAGAAAAAAGTGTATTTTTGCTGCCGCAATTTTAAAATTAATAGTTATGACAGAAATTATTGAAAAAGTACAAGCAATTATTGCAGAAAAATTAAGTGTGGATGTGGCGGATGTTACTCCTGAAAAAAGTTTTACGAATGACCTGGGTGCCGATTCTTTGGACACCGTAGAGTTAATTATGGAATTTGAAAAGGAGTTTGGTCTTTCTATTCCCGACGATCAGGCTGAAAAAATCGTTACCGTTGGTGATGCTATCAATTTTATCCAAGCAAACCAAAAGTAAGTTTTCAGTACTTTAATGAACCTGAAAAAGATTGTTGTTACAGGGTTGGGCGCCCTTACTCCTATCGGCAATTCGGTTCCTGATTTTTGGAATGCTTTGCTGGCAGGTGTAAGCGGCGCAAAGCCTATAACACGATTCGATCCCGAAAATTTTAAAACTAAATTTGCCTGTGAACTTAAGAAGTTTGACATTTCAGATTTTTTAGACAATAAAGAGGCTAAAAAGATGGACGCGTGCGCCCATTATGCTACGGTAGCCACCATGGAAGCCTTGCAAGACAGTGGTTTGGAGGTTGAAAAGTGTAATCCTGAACGTATAGGAGTAATATTAGGCACGGGTATTGGCGGCTTTTATTCCTCTTACGAGAGCACTCTGGCATTTCTGGAAAATAACCTCGTGCCGCGTTTCAATCCGTTCTTTATTCCCAGAGTATTAGCCAATCTGGTATCGGGGTACATATCCCTGCAACATGGTTTTAAGGGACCTAACTATGTGGTTACTTCGGCTTGTGCTTCGGCTGCCAATGCGATGATTGATGCCTGCCAGATGTTACAATTGGGGAAAGCCGACATCATTATTTCCGGAGGTTCGGAAGCCTGCATAGCCCCTTCAGCCCTAGGTGGTTTTAATGCCATGCGTGCACTCTCTACCCGCAATGATGATCCGCAAACTGCTTCTCGTCCATTCGACAGGGATAGAGACGGCTTTGTGATGGGCGAAGGTGCAGGAATTATCATTTTGGAGACGCATGAGCATGCAATAGCCAGAGGGGCGAAAATTTACGCCGAGCTGGCTGGTTCGGGAATGACAGAAGATACCTATCATGTTACTGCGCCGCATCCTGAAGGCAAATCCGCTATTATTTCCATGCGCTTAGCTGTAGAAGATGCCGGTCTGAAACTAACCGACGTGAACCATATTAATACGCACGGTACTTCTACGCCACTTGGCGATATTTCTGAGGCTCGAGCCATTGCGGCACTGTTTGGCGAACATGTCCGTAAGGTGGTCGTTAATTCCACTAAATCAATGACCGGACACCTGTTGGGGGCAGCGCCTGCAGTAGAAGCGATTGCCGTCATAAAAGCCATTGAACAAAGTATTATTCCGCCTACTATCAACATTTTCCATAAAGACGAAACTATTCCCGACCTTAATTTTGCAGAACAAGGTGCAGTAAATCAATCTGTTGATGTGGCACTATCCAACTCTTTTGGATTTGGTGGCCACAATGTTACCCTGCTGTTTAAAAAACTTTAAACTCTCGCTATGAGATTCTTTTTTCCGGCAAAAGAACGCAAAGATGCGACGGTAGTACATTATGTGCAAGCCGTTTTCGGTTTTAAACCCAAAAACATAGATTTTTATAGAGTAGCTCTTATCCACAAGTCGGTATCACAATCGAACAAGGCAGGTGGCTTGCTGAACAATGAGCGTTTGGAATATTTGGGCGATGCCATTTTGGGGGCTATTGTAGCCGATTTCTTATTTCGGAAATATCCCCTGGCAAGAGAGGGCGATCTTTCGGAAATGAGAGCTAAAATAGTATGTCGAAACCTGTTAAACAGACTGTCGAAGCAACTGCATATAGACACGGTAATGCTCATTGAGTCGCATACACAGGCAAAGTCGGCCGCTGGAAATGCTTTTGAGGCACTTTGCGGGGCTATTTACCTTGACCAAGGGTATAAAAAGACCCAAAAAATCATTATCAATAAAATACTGCTGATGCATTTGGATATAGAAGCTATTTTGAGAGAAGAAATTAACTTTAAAAATAAGGTGCTTTCCTGGGGACAGAAACAGCAAAAACAGATTACGTTTATCAATAAAATGTTGAAATACAGCAATCATGTCCCTCTTTTTCGGGTTAAACTGATGGTAAACGAAAAGGTAGTTGCTGTTGGAGAAAATTTGACGATTAAAGGCGCTGAGCAGGAAGCCGCTGCACAATTCTGGCAAACTCTAAAAAAAGAGATAAAAGCTGAATAAAATTTGGGCGATGCTCAAATCGGCAATATGTGACTGCCCCCTTTCACTAAATTAGCCCAACGTACAAAACTGTGATTATTAACATCTAAAAAGATGTTATAAAAGATTCGAGCCCAATAATTTTTGATACCGACACCGCCCGGATTTTTAATAAACCGTTCGCATAGAACTGTTTCCTTAGTATGGGTGTTGGCAATTACTACCCACACCGAAGCAGTTTTGCTCACCTCATCAAACGATTCTGCAATGAACAACAGCGCATAGAGCGAAATGATCGGAAAAGCAAGTGTCTGTATATAGCTGATAATTTTCTGAGTTGAAAGCAGAGCAGAAGCCTCAATGGATTCCTTAATCATCTGCGGCTTAATTTGGCGGTTTTTTCTGGAAATCAATGATAAATTAAAGTGCATTACCGGCTTGCGGAAACTTGTTCGGATATTATACTTTTTGTGGTCGGAGATAATAAGCAAATTCCAGTCATTGAAATAATAAATAAGCGCATCTTTCGGTAAATTGAAACTTTTTTGTGTAAATTGAGCCAGCGAGAAATCTATCCCCATCCACGTGATTTCCTTATTCGTTAAAAAGTTCGAATATTGCTGCTCATTAATGTACATCGAAAAAAATTTTTGCAAAAGTACACTTTTTAACCGAAATATCATACTGTAAAAGATTGAAAAATAACCCCTAATACACTATTGCGTATTTACGATTAACGTTTTTTAACGTTTTTATATTATTGATATACAGTAGTATGATTGTATTAATAAAATACAATGGTTG